>JAYSRH010000022.1:0-2227 GCA_043721115.1 Fibrobacteria bacterium
GGTCCAGCCAGCGGATTTCGAAATAAAGTTTGCATTTGTAACCCTGCCACCGATAAAGCCGAGCCAGCTAAAATTGAAGTCACTATTCTGGGCAGGCGAAGTTGCCAAACCACCTCGACGGCATTGGACGCGTCCCAATGCACTGGACCCGAGGCGAGGGCTTTTAAGATTTCCATCCATCCAACGGAAGTCGATCCACTCCTTAAGTCAATCAGAATGGCCAGTACCAGGCCCACCATTAAGAACAAGGATTTCATGGAGTGTTATTTTCCGGAAGACGCCGGTAATAATTTCCAGGCACAGAATCCAATCGACCTTGTGACACGGCAATCAAGTCGGACAAGATCAAATGAGGCTGGGTTACCGCCGATTCCCAATAATCATTACCACCCTCAGGATTACGACGTGCATCATTTTGGTAGACGCGCCGAGATTGAAAGGCTTTAAATGAATTCGCGCGCGGTTCCTTTTGTAGGAGAGAGGAGAGCGAGGCCATGCCTTCCGGGTTGATCCAAATGTCGGCGTTACGGCCACGTGCCAATACTGTTTCCAAGGATAAAGGAAGAGAACCGGCATGTTCATCGTCTTCCCACAGATACTGGATTCCAGCGTCACGAAGGAACTGCGCAGCATAGCTTTTCCCTCCGGAAACATACCAGGTTCCGCGCCAGCCCAAACCAACCATGGCTTTGATTCGGGGAGATTTTTGGATACGAGCATTGGCGCGAAGGGAATCGTAAGCGTGCGCAATGGCGGCATAGAGTGAGTCCGCTTTGGTTTTAACTCCAAAAAGAACGCCATACACTTTAAGCCATTCTGCTCTCCCTAAGGGGTTGTTTTCCAGCCATTCGGCTGTGGGAAGAATATTCAGATTCAAGGCTTTTGCTTTGGCCGCAATTTTGGTTTGGCTTCCAGGTGGTGCCGAATAAAAAATCACATCCGGATGCAGAGAGACGATGGTTTCCCAATCCAAATTATCTTCTGAACCTACGGCTTTCCACTTTCCCGTTTTTCCCATCCTTCTCAAAATAGAATCGCACACATAATTGGATTGCCCCACTCCCACTACTCGGGAGCGAAGGTCCAAGACGGATAGAAAGCCAAGGTGAGCGGAGGCGAGACAAACGGCCCTGCGGATTGGAATGGAAAGAGTCGCTGTATTTTTCGGCAATGCGGAGGGACATTTTCCCTCCGGGCAAAGCGCAAAAGATTCAAAAGGCTTTTTAGCCTGGGTTGGTAAAACCCTTAACCATAGCACGCCTTGAGAGGAATCCAGGGAAAAGTTTTTCGCCAACTGTGGATTTGCATTGGCCTGATGAACCCATAACAGGAATCCAATCACTAGCTTCATCATTCTCTTGATTCCGCTCCGCGCCTCAAAAATTTTATTCGGCATACAACCTTAAAATCGGACGACTGAAAGTGAAGAAGGGGGTAAACCGGTCGATATTGGGCCTAACATTTTTTTGCCTTGGGAGTTAAACAATAGGACACCGGAACCATCTGTTTTGCGTTCTCCTACATATATATTTCCTGTGGCGGGATCCACAGCGATGCCTCCAAAAGCATCCGTGATACCCGGTAGAAAATCCGCATCTGGGATACCACTGGATAGATTGAATCGACGGACTTGAACATCGCCCCATCCGCGATAAATGGTTGCAGCACATTGTGCCTTCAAATCACAGGCGATAGCATTCATGTGACCGCCCAATTTGGCCTCGGTAATTACGGTGGTGATGGCCTTGCTTGTCAGATTCCAGCTATACAGCGCGCCATCATTTAAACTATCCATGCCATTAGGGCAGGAAAGGTAAAGATTATTTCCATCAATCCACATATCATTCGCATTTTTACCGGGAGCGACAAGGGAGTCCACCAAGGTAAACGTGGACATTTTTACCACCAAAACCATCGAGTTTCCACCGGGAAGTTGCGAGGCCTTGTTGCGTCTTTGCAAAGCGATATACAGTAAATCGCCATTGATGGCCATGGCTTCGGCATTGGGGCTGCTGGCCGTACCGGAATCTCCTTTATGTGAGAATGCTGCAATATTCAATGAATCTAGTACGGTGCCTTTTTCGAGGTCGTACTTTAATAGAACAGGGTGATTCTCTAAAGTTATAAAACCGATTCCGCCTTTCCAGGCAATGAGATCCGAGGGATTCCAGCGGTCCCCTAGATGTTTTTGGTAGACGACCTTACCATTGGTGGGATCGTATTTCAA
>JAYSRH010000023.1:0-5538 GCA_043721115.1 Fibrobacteria bacterium
CAGGCATGGCAGGCAAAACCAAGACGCTCTATGACTCGATTTTTCAAATCGACGCATTCACCCATTACTTCGATAGCGTCGCGGCGCCCGCCATACTAAACAGGATCACCACGTCCACCAAGCCAGGCGCCATCGGCATCGCTATAAAACTTTCCGCAGGCCAGGACACACTCGAAATTCAACAGATTGTAGCTGGCTCACCGGCTCAAAAAGCAGGCCTAATTATCGGAATGAAGATTTTAGCGGTGAACGACTCTTCAGTAGTCGGCGACTCCGCCATTGTGAAGTTTCAGCGCTTCAGCGTTGGAGATTCCGGTCAACCGGTGACTTTAACCGTTCTCGGTGCGCAAGGTATTCTTAAAGCAGCTATGATACGCGCGCCCGTCGCCTTTCCTACCGTTCTGGCAGACTCGCTGGCGGAAAATGTCGGATACATCTCCATCAGTGGCTTTACGCCCAATACTGTTGGCTCCAAATCCACCTATACAGAGTTCCGGGATGCACTTACTGCGACCAAGAAATTTCCCATGACGATATTGGACTTCCGGGACAATGGGGGTGGTTCCGTGGATATCTCGCTCAACATGTGTGACGAAATTTTGACTACGGAAACGGTGATTATCCGCGAAGTACAACGACGATATCAAGACGCCACACGCGCATCTTTAACCGCGGAGGTTACCTCCCTGGCAACCTCTGGTGGAATCGGAGAATTTGCTGTAGGTGGAGGCAAGCGCAAGTATCTGCTTCTGGGCAACAATCATAGCGCCAGTGCTGCGGAAATTATGATTATTGCCCTCAAAGAAGGCGCAGCCGCTCCCCTCATGGGAACAAAGACATTTGGTAAGGGCGTAGGACAGACGGTTAGGGACACCCCTGGACATGGATTGGCTTTGGTCACCTTCTTAAAGTTTACCGGCGCTTCTGGATTGGATTATCACAAAAAAGGCATTGACCCCGACTATTTGGATTCCGCCTCCGGTGACAGCCTACTGGTACACGCTACCTTAGTGGCCCAAACGCTGCTGGGTAAACCTGCGAAAAAGCTTTCGGCCCTTGGCCTTGGCCTTGGTGCAGACGACGCTGATGTTGTTAAACGGGCAGCATTCATCGAATGGAACCGCCACCAAACTATTCGGCCGGCAATGAGGGATTTCGACATTCCCATTCCGTGACCCTGTCCTCAGGGAAACGATTTCAAGTCCAGCTTATTTTAGAGCACCAGATCTTTTGCCTGATATCGCTATAAACCCAAATAGTAGTCCCGACCGAATATGATTTTGATCTCAAGCATACCGGCATTCCTACGCCCATGTTTGCCAATGATACGTATGGTTGCTGCGTTATTTCCGGCCGCGCCCATCAAACTTTACGCTTTGAATTGATAGAGCAAAAGGCCAAAATCCAAATCACGGATAAGGAAGTGATTGCCGAATACCTGAAGGAAACCGGCGGTGTAGATTCCGGATTGGTGGTTCTGGACTCTCTTAAACTGTGGCGTAAAAGTGGTTGGAAAGCCGCGAAGAAAGTCTACCGCATTCAAGCTTTCACTGAAATTCCCACCAAAGATCATGCGTCTGTTAAACAAGCGATATATATGGATTTGGGAGTGGGTCTGGGTCTCAGCTTGCCTGTTTCCGCTCAAGCACAATTGCAGGTGGGCAAACCGTGGTCACCGATTTCAGGTGCTGGCTCGGCCCCAAATTCATGGGGCGGACATTATGTATATGTGTGCGGATATACATTAACAGGTCCGGTTTGCATAACCTGGGGTCGTAAGCAACAAATGACCTGGGCTTTCATCGACAAGTATTGTGATGAAATTTACGCCCTAATCGATGGAGTAAATACGACCAAAAAGAAAAAAGGACTGAACTCGACTAAAATTGAAAAAGCTATTGCGGGTCTCAAAAGTTCTTCGCGCAGCCACTGAGGTTCTTCGCGCACCCACTGAAGGTTCGTTCATTCAAAATTGAATTAAATCGGCGGACCTAACTTCTCTTCCAATATGGAAAGGAAAATGCGAATGCCGATTGACAATGCCTCATCGTTAAAATCGAAACGTGGGTTGTGCAAAGGGCCATGGGTAAGCCCAAGCCCTAGCCATAAATACACGCCGGGAACTTTTTCCAGAAAAAACGGAAAATCTTCTCCGGCCATGCTGGGCTTTGGTTCCAGGCATGCTGCTTCTCCGACTACCTTGGTCACGGCGCGACGGGCCAAAGCAGCAAGATCAAAGTCGTTTATCGTCGCAGGACATCCTTCGACCCACGCCAAGGTGGACCCAAGGCCAAGACCCTGGCACAGATTCCGCGTAAGGCTTTCCAGTGCCAACTTGAGTTTGGTGCGCAGCGATTCGTTATGCGTTCGTAACGTGCCTCGCAAAAGACAGTCTTCGGGAATGACATTGTAGGTGCGGCCTCCCTGCACATGACCAACGGTCAAGACCGAGGATTCCATCGGATCCGTGTTTCTGCTAACCAGAGACTGGGCAGCCAGGATAAGCTGTGCGGCGCCGAAGATAGGGTCTAAGGTTTGATGCGGCTGGGCCCCATGTCCGCCCCGGCCCAGTACTTTAATCTCAAAATTGTCCACGGAGGCCATAACGGCACCCTTGTGAACTCCTACTGTACCCAATGCGAGATCCGGCCACCCATGCAATCCAAAAATGGCTTCCACTTTGGGAGCAGCAAGGACTCCATCCTGCACCATCAGCCGCGCCCCATTGCCGCTTTCTTCTGCTGGTTGGAAAATAAGCTTTATATCGGTGGCGTAGAACTTGCGTGACCGCCCAAGATGCTTTGCCAAGCCCAGTAAAATACTGGCATGACCATCATGACCGCAAGCATGCATCACTTCATCAGTATGGGAAGACCAGGGTAACGCAGAAGTTTCCTTTAACGGCAGTGCATCCATGTCCGCCCGAAAGGCCAAACTACGGGTTCTATCTAGGCCCGGCCAAAGGCCCACTACGCCGGTGGAATCGGGAAATGTCACCACTTCGAGTCCAACCGCTTTGAGTTCCTTGGCGATGAGATTGCGAGTCTTGAATTCTACACCGCTCAGTTCCGGTTCCTGATGCATCCGGCGGCGGAGCGCGATGCTTTCCGCAATAATATCCGTTTCGAGTGGTTCCATTATATCCCGGGCACGTTGTTCGTGCTGTTCAAATTTTCGGAAAGAACAAGCTCAGGCAAAAAATAATCCATCGGATCGGTTTTTGAATTGTGGACACTGAGCTCATAGTGAAGATGCACACCGGAGGCCACCCCAGTCATACCCATAGTGCCAATAGGATCGCCTCGCACCACTTTCTGTCCCTGTCGTACCAAGATGTCCTGAAGATGGGCATAAGTGGTGAAGACTCCTCGACCGTGACTGATTTTTATTCGATTTCCCCAGAGCAAATCCCTTTCCATACTTTCGACAATGCCGCCACCTGTAGCAAAGACAGGGGCACCGGCCCGCAGGGAAAAATCCACCCCCGCATGCAGAGCTTTTCGACCGGTAAAAGGATCAGGACTGTAGCCGAACTCTCGAGTTAGAATGGCCTCAGTAGACACGGGATATCCGGTAGGTAACTCGTCAACGCGGTCCTTTTGGCGCTGCAAAAGTTGAATAGTGGAATCGAAATAACTGGAAATTTTTTGGGCTCGTTCAAGAGAGGCTGAAATATCGGTTTTAATTCCGGAAAAATTTGGAAAGAAGGAAAATAGGCTGGCCGCTTTTTGCTGCTTTTCACCCTCGATATAATCGCCACCTGTCATCATTAGTGTATTGATTCTTTGTTCTTCGAGTCTGCCAAGGTCACTTTTGAGGCCACGCATATCGAGGACGATCGCTCCAACCCGTTCTGAAAGAACACGATTTTCCACCGCAAGTTTTTTCCGTAGTTCATAAGTTTCTGGCCGTTCATGCAGAAACCCGGCAACGGATAGAGCAATCCCTAGACCGGCAAAAACCAGAATGGTGCCGGCCACCAGAAGCCCAAACCGTCGCGAAAAGGAAAATACTTTGACCCGGCTGGCATCTTTTGGATAGAAGAGGATTCTGAACTTCTTGTCCATGGTGGTCTCTACTGTGGGCATGCCAACCCACCGAATCGCTTTCTACTAAGGTTTGCGCTGGGCTTCGCCCAACTTGGCTTCTAGATCAACGATGTTCTTTTTGAATTTTTGAATATTTCGTTGCATATCGATGCTACTAGGTCGAATTTCAAAGCCAGCCAGTGACCCATCCATTAGAGCTGAATAGGCCTCTTTGCCGAGTTCCGTAAACTCCCTGGCCAACTTTCGTCTTTCCGCCATTAGGTCTAAATGCAGCTTTCCATTTCTGGCAGCCTCTTCAATTTTGGTGGCGGAAGTCTGAGCGCCGGCCAACACTGTTCTTTTCAATTTTTCCAGAAAACTGTCGGACATTTGGATCTCCTTCCCTCCAGTTGCATAGGATCGGTACCCGGACATGGCAGATTCAGGCCAAAGAGAGCCGTTACCGAGGGTTAATGTAGTAATTTGGAGTTTACTGCCAGCTTGTCGCAAACCTTGGCCCAAGCAGCACGCTTTAACCAGGTCAGGGCTCTTCTGAAAGGGGTGGCCCTTGGTCTTCGGTAGGGTTTTCACCGGGTTCGGCCGTCTCCTGCTCCCGTTCCCGTTCCCGTTCCGCCCGCAACGTCTCATTGATGATTTGACGAAAATTGGCATCGACGAAATCAAAAACATCATCCTGCTGCGCCTGCGGATCGTCCATCAATAATTCCTGTATACATAGAGCCGTGGAAATCATGATTTCCTTTACCAGCTCCTCATCATACATTTTCAAATGATCGGGCATTCGTCCGCCTCTCTCGCCCAACCCTATGGCGTTCATGGATATTATACGCATCAGGAATGGACGGACGCAAGACAAGTAGGCCTGAGGTTTTTATCTTAGGCGGCCTATATCAGATCAAAGCCCATGCGCTTCGGTTGAGCTGAATTGCTAAAATTGGGTTTGATCTTTTTTAGGATATTTGAGGTTTCCCGCTTTGGGGCCCCATCAAAGGCAGTTCATGTCCATACAAAAACCGGGTGAATCCCGAAGCCTAGGCAGGGCAGGCAGGACCTTTGTCAAGGAAATCCTGGTTCCCATTCTACTCGCTTTAGTGGTCATTCAGTTCGTCATTCAGGCTTTTAAGATTCCTTCCGCATCCATGGAAAATTCGCTCTTGGTGGGTGATTTTCTACTGGGCCTAAAATTTGTCTTTGGTTCGCCCATTCCATTTTCCAATCATAAACTTCCTGGCCTTACTGATCCCAAACCCGGTGACGTCTTAATCTTCAAGTATCCCGGCGATCCGGAATACCCGGAAGGCGACAAAGACAAATACAAGTTTGTGGCCAACCTTTTTCTTTTCGGAAATCTGTACTGGGACAGGTCACCACCCAATGGTTACAACCACTTGGTTTGGTATATGCCTAAAGATTTCATCAAGCGATGCGTGGCGCAAAGCGGACAAACCTTGACGGTGTCCGGTAAACGCCTACTCATCGATGGCAAAGA
>JAYSRH010000024.1:0-5534 GCA_043721115.1 Fibrobacteria bacterium
AAGATCAATGCCCGTGAAGCGCGGCCTAGAGAAGAGGGGCCTGGTGGGGGCAATGGCGGTGGAAATAGTGGTGGAAACGGTGGTGGATATCGTGGTCAGGACAATCGGCCCAATACCAGTCCCATAACCAATCGCGGCACATACTGAGCTTAAGCCCCCTTTAACGCATTCATATTTTTATGTTTCCCCTATGCCTACTGGTGATCCACTGTCCGTATTAGAGGAAACTGAACTTGAGTCGGGAGTTAAAGCCCCGGCTCGCCATAGCTTTTTTCTCAGCACCCCGCGCAATTTGGAGCCTCTCCTGGAGGACGAGTTGCGGGAGCTTGGCATTGCCGATGTCAAAGCCACTTATCTTGGTGTAGAAGCCCGCCTATCCCGTGAAGAGGTTTACCGTGTCGTGTATTGCTCGCGCCTTGCTTCGCGTGTGCTACGGCCACTGGCAAGTTTTCCATGCCATGACCCAGATGAGCTCTACGATCATGCGGTCAAGTTCAACTGGGGCCGAATCCTCAAGGAAGGTCAGACCCTGAAGGTGTCGGCTTCGGTATCGGATTCTGCCATAACGCATAGCCAATACGCGGCCCTTAAACTCAAAGATGCCGTTGTGGACAATATGCGGGAACGCACCGGAGCGCGCCCTTCCATCGACAAGGAAACACCGGACGTGCGCCTCAATCTTTTCCTGAGGAAGGATTTGGCCACCATCAGTCTTTATTATTCCGATGGCATCATGCATCGCCGTGGCTATCGCATCCAAGCGGTAGAAGCACCGCTCAAAGAAAATCTGGCAGCGGCCGTACTCCTGTTTGCAGGGTGGAAAGGCGAAACGCCATTAACGGATCTGTTTTGCGGAAGCGGTACGTTTTTAATCGAAGCCGCCATGATCGCCACCCATACTCCGGGCGGTTATTTCCGTGAGATCCAGGGTTTTGAAACCTTGCCCGATTTCTCCGAAGAGATTTGGTCAAAAGTCAAAAACGAAATCGACAAACGTATCCGGCCCTTACCCAAAGGCCTCATCACGGGCGTGGACATTAGCGCTCGGGCCATGGCGGCCACGCGTGCCAATCTTGCAAAAACGCGTTATGCCGAAGCCATCAAATTGGTGCAAAAAGATTTCGTGAAACTGGAAGGCCCTCTGTCGGGCCGAACTCTGGTAGCCAATCCACCATACGGTGTTCGATTGGAAGACACTAAAGAGCATCTAGTCGAGCTGTACAAGTCCTTGGGTCAATTTCTTAAGACCAAATGCCCGGATTCAAAAGCGTATGTCATGGTTCCGGATGCCGAATTGGAAAACCAGATTTGGTTCAAGCCGGAGCGTCGATTGGTCATTGACAATGGCGCACTGGAAGTTGCCGTGGCGGAATACGCCATACTTGCAGCGACTGAAAAGGGCGATGCCTGACAAGGGAATTCCAGGAATTTATTTTACCCCAAGAGGCCGAAGATAGAATCGGCATAGAGCTCAAGGGTTACCCAGCAGTTACCTTACCCCTTTCGGAATGCGCAGGACGAATACTGCGGGAGCCTATCGCCGCGGACAGGTCCCAGCCTCCTTTCGATAGGGTGGCCATGGACGGCGTTGCCATAGCATCAGAAGCCTATGCAAAAGGCCAGAGGCGATTCTGGATTGAGGGGATGCAAAAAGCCGGTGAGCCGCCGCGACGACTGGCTTCGCGGGAGGGCTGTTTGGAAGTGATGACCGGCGCCGTGTTGCCGCATGGTGTGGATTGCGTGATTCCGGTGGAAGAGATTTCTGTTTCGGAAGGATACGCCACCTTGCTTGAAACAGCCAAAGGCGGGCGGGCTGTGTCACCTCCCAAACCCAACAAGCATGTGCATCTGGCCGGATCCGATTGTGCCGCTGGAGATATCATTGTTCCAGCCGGCCTCAATTTAACCGCCCCTCACTTGGGTGCGGCCGCGGCCTTTGGATGCTCGACTTTACAAGTTGCCTATGCACCATCTGTGACGATTGTAGCCACTGGAGATGAGCTCGTCGATCCTTCCGCAGAGCCTCTGGGCCATCAGATTCGCAAAAGCAATCCCTATGCGATTGCAGCTGCACTCGAGCGATGCGGCGTCCATCGAATCACACATCTGCATGCTCCCGATGAGCGCGATGTACTTCGAAAATGTATTGAGAGCCAACTGGGAAAATGCGATATGCTGATTTTGACCGGCGGCGTGTCCATGGGCAAACTCGATTTTGTCCCGGGAGTGTTGGCGGACTTGGGTATTCGTGCCAGTTTCCATAAGATAAGACATAAGCCCGGCAAGCCATTCTGGTTTGGCGTGGGACCCAATGGACTTCCCGTATTCGCATTGCCGGGAAACCCCGCTTCCGTACTCGTTTGCTTATGTCGATATGTCTTGCCTGCTTTACGCAAGGCAATGGGAGGAAAGGCATCAATGCCGATGATGGTGGCATTGGATCACGATGTCCTGGCTCCTGGCAACTTGACGCACTTTCGACCTGCAACGCTCCTCCACACATTGGATGGTAGCTTACACGCTACCTTGGTGGCGCATCAAGGGTCTGGCGATTTTTCAGGATGGGCCAAGTCGGATGGTTTTATTGAACTCGTGCCGGGAGATGTCCCTCTAATGGCGGGAAGCGTGGTCAGGTTTTGGTCTTGGCCAGCTTGATATCGCGAAAGGAATCGTCCACTGGATCGAGATGAATATTTAAAATCCACTGGCTGTTTTCCAACTTCCGGATGCGCATTTCTATTTCATCGGCGATATGGTGGGCTTCGCGCAAGGTGATGTCTTCATCGAACACCAGATGGAATTCTACGAAATTGGTGCTTCCGGCCCGCCTGGTTTTAAGCTCATGCACCCCATTCACCTGATCATTATGCGTGGCGGCGATCTGGCGGATTTTTTCGACTAGACTTTCTTCCAAGGCGCGGTCCAGCAGCATATCCAACCCTTGTCGCAGCAGCGGGATGGACGCCTTGGCGACAAAGAGGGAAACCCCCACGGCGATTAAGGGGTCGACCCAATTCCAGTGGGTAAACCGGATGACAAGCAGCGCGATAAGAATGCCTCCGTTGGAAAGCAAGTCCACTTGATAATGGGCAGTATCGGCTTTGACGATCAAGTTTCCGGATTGGGCGGACATTTTTTTTAAAAATGCAACCAGGACAAAAGTCACAACCAGCGAGAAAGCCATGGCCATCAGAGCATAATTCAAATGCTGTAAGCTTATGTCTATGGAGGGAGAGAAAAATTTTAGAACCGCCGCGCGCAGGATATACAGGGCCGAGGCCAGGATAAACAGGCCTTCCAAAAGGGAAGCCACCCCATCGATTTTTCCGCGTCCGTAATTATAAACTTCATCGCTGGGCTTTTCCGAAGTGCGCACGGCATAGGCATTAAAAGCCGAGACCATAAAGTCCAGCAAAGAATCCACGGCAGAGGCCAAGACCATGACCGTGCCCGTAGAGAGGCCTACTGCTGTTTTGACCAGAATGAGTAACAGGGCGGCCGAGGAGGCTGCGAACGTAGCCTTGCGCGGGGCACTCCAGGATGGATTTGAATTCGTCATGGCTTAGTTGTTTTCGCCTCCAGAAGAATGGCTCGATACTGTTCCAGTTCTTCCAGTAGAGCCCTATCCTTGGGTCGGATGGGTAAAGCGCGCTCCAAAACTTCCACGGCCCGGTCATTCCTCCGCTGTTGATGGAATTCATAAGCCAAATTCCGAATCCCTTCCAATCCCTCTTTGTTTCCACCGGTCAAAGCATCCATATACGCGGCTTCCGCTCTATCCCACCACTTGGCATCGAAGGCTAGATTACCCAGAAAAACCGAAGCGTCGGTGTAATCGGGTTTGATAAGCAAGGCTTTGCGTAGAAACTCAATGGCCAGAAACGGTTTCTTATCCTGTGCCAGCACATCCGCCAGCTTGTACATGTTTTCATAATCCTTGTCGTGCAGGGCTAAACCTTCCCGATATGCGGCAGCTGCTTGTTCAAGATCTCCAGAAGCACGGTACAAGTCGCCGATATAAAACAAGAAATCCACTTCAGAAGGTTTGCGCGCATAGGCCTCCCGCACCAGGGCGATGGCTGCGGAAAATTCCTTGAGCGCGGCATGCGTTTCCGCCATTTGATACACGATTGACAAATCGGCCGGATCCAGTGCTTGTGCTTTGCTCAAGGCCTGTAAGGTGCCCACATAATCCTTGGTGCGTGTATAAGCGTCCGCCAAGTACAACCACGCGCTGGTGTTTTCCGGATCGCCCACCAATGCACGGCGATAAGCGGCAATCGATTCCCCATACTGCTTCAATCTAAAAAGTACGGCTGCCAAATTAAACAAAGCCGGGAGATAGGCGCCATCGGTCAATCGCTCGGTTTTGCGATACGCTGCAGCCGCCTCCGGCAGTTTATTCAATCGATACAGACAGTTTCCGATATTGAAGGAAATGGTTCCCAAGTCCGCGCCCCGCGCCTCAGCCTTGCGGTACAATATCAACGCTTTGGCAAATTCGCTGCGGGCATAAAGGCCGTTGGCACGACTAACCAAATCAACCGCGCTTTGCGGCGAAACCGGCGGTACCGATGACACCGGCGACACTGGCGACACCGATGCCGCTTCAGCCGTCCCGACTCCACCCAAACCGACTAGGGCCAGCGTCACAAACAAGGCCATGCACATCGACGCCCATTTTTTAAGCAGTAACATACCTGTTTCCCTAATTCCCGAATTTCACTTCAAAAGGTTGTTCGAGACCACAAAACGCCACCGGCAAGCCCCCTTTTTTCGCCGGCGTAAACGAAGTTTGCCGCAAGGCTTCCCGTCCCGCCTGCGCCATCCCCAGCCCCGCCGGTTTTTCATCCACAACCCGCACATCGTACGCCCTGCCGCTTGGGTCCACACAAAATGAAAGCACCAGGTACGCATCCTTTTCCGCCGCTTTCACTTCGGAAGGCGCGCGAAACGGCGGCGGCATATTCGGAGCAGGCTTTTCATCCACATCCCCAGACTCACCTTGCGCTTCACCCCCACCCCCGCTGGGCCGATTCACAATATCCACCGGCACGGACGCCCCTTCTAATCCCCCCACCGCCAAATCCATGGCAAACCTAGGCCCAGCCTTAACCGAAGCCTGCACGGGCTTCGCTCGTGTCGGCTCTTTCAGCTTCCGCCGCGGCGTCTCCGTCTGCCGCGACGACTCCAAAGTCTTCATACTCACCTGAGCCACAATCCGCGTCTTGCCCTTACCTAGACCCTCACCTCGAATCAAATGATTCAGCAAAGGTATCGCCACCGTTACCGCCAGGCTCAACAGCAAAGCCACCACCCCAATAAAAAAATTCCGCACCAGTACTTTCAAAAAGTCACTCCCAACCAATCCGATTCCCGCTCATCCCCTGCCATCTCCACATTCTCTGCCACCTCTTCATCCTCCCCCATTCCCATCCCCATTCCCATTCCCTCCGAATCAACGCGCCGTTCCCAAAAGGCGCAAACAACAAGCAGAGATATTCTTCTTCCCCTCTTCTCCCCCTCTTCGTCCG
>JAYSRH010000025.1:0-5527 GCA_043721115.1 Fibrobacteria bacterium
AGTCCACTCCCACGGCGGCCAAATCCGATACGCTGAAATCCGAAGTTGGGATTTCCAATAGTAGATTGACCAGTATCAGCCATATGCAGAAAACTTATAGTTTCGGGGGAACGACCTACACCACCAATCTCACACAGACCTACACTGCCGTCAGGATGTAACTGCGTCGGTGGACCAACACATTGATCGCAAGCTCGATCAATGTGTTGGTCAGGTTTAGCTTTGAGGATTTTCCTTGCTGATCAAACTGGCACTGCCGTATTCCACATTCATCTTCGCAATGTGGGAGACAGAAATTTCCTTCGGGCAAGCCGACTCGCATTCATAATGATTGGAGCAATTGCCGAAGCCAAGTTTGTCCATGGTGGAAACCATAGCTAAGGCTCGGCGGGCTTTTTCGGGTTGACCTTGCGGCATATGCGCTAAGTGTGAAACCTTGGCGGCCACGAAAAGCATGGCCGATGCATTGGGGCAGGCCGCGACACAAGCTCCGCAGCCTATGCACTGGGCCGCGTCCATGGCGGTGTCGGCGTCGGGTTTGGGGATGAGGATGTTATTGGCATCCTTGGCTCCGCCCACATTGGCTGAAATGAAACCACCGGCGGCGATGATTTTATCGAAGGCGGAACGATCCACCATGAGATCGCGTATGATGGGGAAGGCTTTAGCGCGCCAGGGTTCGATGACTATAGTGTCCCCGTCTTTGAAGCTGCGCATGAACAGTTGGCACACGGTGGTAGCAGCCTCGGGGCCGTGGGCTTCGCCGTTGACCATCTGACAGCAGGTTCCGCAAATGCCTTCGCGGCAATCGCTTTCGAATGCGATCGGCTCTTCATTTTTTTTGACTAAGTCGATATTGACTTCATCGAGCATTTCCAGAAAGGACATGTCTTCGAGAATGCCATCGGCTTCGTATTCTTTGAAGGCGCCGGGGGAGTTGGCGTCCTTTTGCCGCCACACTCTGATCTTGTATTTCATTACTTGTAGCTCCTCTGCGTGAGGTGGATGCTTTCGAAGGTCAACGCTTCCTTGTGGAGTTCGGAGGCAAAATTCACGCCCTTGAACTCCCAGGCTGCGGTATGACAGAACTTCTCGTCGTCGCGTTTCGCTTCATTTTCCGGCGTTTGCGATTCTTCGCGGAAATGACCGCCGCAACTTTCCTGGCGCATAAGTGCATCGGTCACCAGCAGCTCCCCGAATTCGAGGAAGTCGGCGATGCGGCCCGCCTCTTCCAGATTTTGATTGATATCACCGGCACCGCCCAACACATTGACATTCATCCAGAACTCAGCGCGGAGGCGTGGAATTTCCACCAAGGCTTTTTTAAGGCCGGCTTCATTACGGCCCATGCCACAATAGTCCCACATGATTTTTCCGAGCTCGCGGTGGAACTCGATGGCCGGACGCTTGCCTTTGACATTCAGCAATTTGTCGATGCGGGCCTTGGTGCTGGCCTCCGCTTCCGCAAACGCCGGATGATCCGTGGTCACCTTCGGCAATTTGGTCCTAGCCAAGTAATCGCCCAGGGTAAACGGGATGATGAAATACCCATCGGCCAAGCCCTGCATGAGCGCGCTGGCTCCAAGGCGATTGGCGCCATGATCGGAGAAGTTGGCTTCGCCGAGTACATGCAAGCCCGGTATGGTGCTCATCAGATTGTAGTCTACCCAAAGTCCGCCCATGGTATAGTGAACGGCGGGGTAGATGCGCATTGGGGTTTTGTATGGATTTTCATCCGTGATGCGGAAATACATATCGAATAAATTGCCGTATTTTTCTCTGATTTTGGGTTCGCCCACGCGCTTGATGGCATCGGCAAAGTCCAAGTACACGGCCATGCCGGAGGCACCCACGCCCATGCCTTTGTCGCAGGCTTCCTTGGCGTTGCGGGAGGCAACGTCGCGGGGGACCAGATTTCCAAAGCTGGGGTATTTCTCTTCGAGGAAGTAAAAGCGTTCCGCTTCCGGAATGGTTTCCGGCGGGCGTTTGTCACCGGCTTTGCGAGGCACCCAGACGCGGCCATCATTGCGCAGGCTTTCCGACATCAAGGTCAGCTTGCTCTGGTGATCGCCGGTTACGGGAATACAGGTGGGATGGATTTGTGTGAAGCACGGGTTCGCGAAATAAGCACCGCGTTTATGGGCGCGCCAAGTGGCCGTAACATTGCAGCCCATGGCGTTGGTGGAGAGATAGAATACGCGGCTGTAACCGCCCGTGGCCATGATGACGGCATCGGCTTCGTGCCGCTCCAGTTCACCCGTGACCAGATTGCGGAAGATGACGCCCCGCGCTACGCCATCGACGAGCACCATATCGAGCATTTCCTTGCGCACATGGAGTTCGATATTGCCCAGTCCCACTTGTCGCATCATTCCTTGGTAGGCGCCGAGCAACAGTTGCTGGCCGGTTTGACCTCGGGCATAAAATGTCCGGGACACCTGAGTGCCGCCAAAGGAACGGTTTTCCAGGAGGCCACCGTAATCGCGGGCAAAGGGCACGCCTTGGGCCACGCATTGGTCGATGATATTGACGGAAACTTGGGCGAGCCGGTACACGTTGGCTTCCCGTGCTCTAAAGTCACCACCTTTGATGGTGTCGTAAAAAAGGCGATGGACGCTGTCGCCGTCATTGGGATAATTCTTGGCGGCATTGATTCCGCCCTGGGCGGCAATGCTATGGGCGCGTCTGGGGCTGTCTTGCCAGGTAAAAGCATGCACATTATAACCGGCTTCAGCCAAGGTGGCGGCAGCGGAACTTCCTGCTAAACCGGTTCCAATCACGATGATTTTATGCTTGCGCTTATTGGCCGGATTGACCAGTTTCATATTGGCGCGGTATTCGTCCCATTTTTTTTCGAGAGGTCCGGGAGGAACTTTGGAATCGAGAGCCATGTTAATGCGTTCCTCCATGTTGGAAAAAGGCCCAGATGGCCAAGAGGCTGAAACCGCCGGATATGCAAAGGGCGTATGCACGGCCTAACCATTTGAGCGCCGGGGTATATTTGGGATGATTGAAGCCCAGCGATTGCAAGCTGCTCTGTACGCCATGCGCCAAGTGTGAGAAAACCAGCGAGAACACGGCAACATACGCCAAGGCATACCACCAATTGGAGAAGGCGTCCATTAAGGTGCCGTAGAGGTCGCGCATTTCCACGCCGTCATAGGTAACCATGGTGTGTCCGGTAACCGCGCCGTAACGGAAGTGGGCGATGTGTACAATGACAAAGACGAGGATAGCGCTACCGGTTACCATCATGGTTGTGGAAGACAACGTTTTCTTCCCGTGGTTGGGCGTAACGGCATAGGCGATGGGCCTGGCCGCTTTGTTCTCGCGGCGTAGTTGAATGGCTAAGGCTATGTGGACGAGAATACAGCCGATGAGAAAAAGTTCCGCCGGAAGCACGAGTTCGGCCAAAGTATGCAGAAGCAGGTATCCGTATTGATTGTAATGTTCCGCGCCGCTGAAGATGCCCAGGTTGCCCACAAGATGGGCGAGGAGGAAGCCATAGAGTGCGATGCCGGTGCTTCCCATCACTTGTTTCCTCCCTATCGAGGAACCCAGATATTTTTTTATTGCGTGCATCCAGAAAGCCTTTCTCGTCCAGGAAAACCTTTTAGTTGCAACCCATCAGCAGCGACCATTGAGCAGCAAGCGTTGAGCAGCGTCCATTCAGTGACGCGAGCTTCGGTTTCCGAACGCGGTAAATGATAGAATTTTCAGCGCTTTAATTTTAGTGCCGGACCGGGTTTGAGGTCCAGCACTTTTGTCAAAAACTCGGCCATCACCCGGTAGTGGATGAGTTGGTTTTCCTGGTCCCGGAAGGCATGCCCTTCTTGTTCAAAAGTCAGAAACCAGACCGGGACCTGTTTTGCTTTGAGTGCAGCGGCGATGGTTTCAGATTCTTGGTATGGGACACGGGGATCGTTACGGCCGTGGCATAGCAGTAGTGGGGCTTGCAGCCTATTCAAACGGGTCAGCGGCGAAATGCTGTCGAGAAAGGCTGCTATGGCGGGAATGCGCTCGTCCCCGTATTCCACGCGGCGCAGGTCGCGTCGGTAACCGCTGGTCTTTTTCAGAAAGCTGGGGAAATGGGTAATGCCCACGGTGCTTATTCCTCCGCGCAGCCGACCTCTGTTTTGGGTGCCTAATGGCCCGAGGGGTTTGCCCTGCGGCCCGTATTCAATCAGAGCGCTCAAAGCCATGAACCCGCCATAAGAACGGCCCGCCACGGCCACACACTTGGAATCCAAATCTGGTTGTGTTTGGATCCAGTCGAGCAAGGCCCCGATATCCCGAACGCTGGCCATGCGTTTTAACCCATCGTCCGCTTGCAGCCAGCTTTTGCCATAGCCAGAAGAGCCTCTGACATTGGGCTGAATCACGGCCAATCCCAATTGGCCTACCGCGTACTGGATAAAGGGGTCAAAGCCAGGTCGGGCTTGGGATTCCGGTCCTCCATGGATGAGAATAAGCACGGGCAAAGGGGCATGGGCGGACTTGGCGTTGGGCCTATAGAACCAAGCCGGTATTTGGCTCCGGACCGAGTCCTTGGAAGCCGATTCCTCGGGGACGGAATTCTTGGGGACAGGCTCGCGGGTGGGAAAGTGAATCAACTTTGGAGTAGTGAATGCCTCTTGTGGCAATTCTCCCGTTTCGCTTTTTGTCCAACGTTGGGATTGACTCCGGTCCATGCGATACGAGAAAACATTGCCAGGGAAAGTGGGGCCGGCGACGGTAAAAGCGAATTCCGAGGACGGCCCGGAAGGAGACTGGAAAGATGAAGTTGGCCGGAAGTGCACGCCATCTATAATGCCTTCGGGGAGGCCGGGGAGTAGGATAGGTTTAACCGGGCCCGTTGTCCGTGCGGACAGATCCAATGCATACAATTTGCTCAGTCCCTCTTCATTCAGCGCGTAGACCAGGAGACTCCGGTCTTGATTGGCATTGACCCATTCCACATCCCAGTTGGATTTTGGTGACAAGGGTTCGGGCGTTGCACCCCAGTGTGCTTCACCTGCGGAACCTTGACCCGCGGGACCTTGACCCGCGGGACCTTGACCCGCGCGTGCAGGGCTTTTTCCCGGCTGGGTCAGGTAAAGGCGAACGTACTCGCCCTCCCAATCGGATGTAAAACAAACGGCCCAGGGAATATTTTTTCCATTCGGTGGTGTCACTGGAGACACAAAAATCGCGTTACCGGCGAAGCCGCGTTTCCCGGGAGGGAGCAATGGAATCAAAGCGCCGTCTGATAGAGACAGTATATGCAGTTCCGCATCCGAAGCGGAAATGTATTTCTGCACCAGCAGGTATTTGCCATCCGGACTCCAGTCCATCGGCGACCACGTACCGGGTAGGCTGAGGAGCAAGGTGTCTTTCCCATCACTGCGACCGAGGCGTATGTCCCAGCGATCGGTTCCTTTGGGTGTGTGCGCGTACACAAAAGCTGTACCAGAGTCGTTCCAAAAGACGCCTTCGACGCGGCCAGGTGGGCTGCCTAGGTTTTGGTTTTTCCCCGTCGTCAAGTTTA
>JAYSRH010000026.1:0-5523 GCA_043721115.1 Fibrobacteria bacterium
GTTTTGAGTAGGACGAATTGCCAGGGAGCGCGTATTTCCGCTACCTGTCACACGCAAGTTTTCCAACGGAATTAAACTTGTATCTGAAGATGTAAAAGTAACTTGTAACAGATCAACCGGGGTTTCCAAATCTGCTACATCGAAGCTGATGGAACCATTAGCAGAGTCTTCCATAATAGTTTGATCATTAAAGGCACTCAGCACAGGAGATGTATTTTTTGCAATAACCGTAGCCTTAAAGAAGCGATTAGTAATTGAGTTGGGTCGACCTTGTCCATCGTTTACAGAAACAGTGATGGTGACAGGTCCACCAACTTGATCCGCACCTGGGACCAACGTCAAAATTCGGCCGGATCCAGAGCCAGTTAAGCGTATTCCAGCCGGTGGGAAAATTGTAGCGTTAGAAGAAGTGGCCAATACTGTCAAGCTTGTTGCGGCAATGTCTGGATCAAAAACATTTACTGCAACTGCACGCCCAGTGGAGCTCTTACCGATTACAACATCATCGAGATATGATATTTCTGGAGGAGAATTAAAGTCTTCAACCGATACTGAAAAGCTCGTCCGCACAATTGAAATTGGCGTACCACAGTTATCATCGAGAATAACTGTGATAGTGGCAGATCCACCGCTTCTGTTTAAACCAGGTGCCACAGTGATGAATCGGTTTGTACCGGAGCCTCCGATTTGAATACCATCAGCAGGAAAAAGTAGAGTATCGTCCGATTCAGCGTGTAGGTAAAGATTATTTAGGGGAGTTTCGGCATCTCCAATTAGGAATGGGATCTGGGCCGTCCCTCCATTTTTCCGAACTGATTGATCCGGTATGGTTCCAATGACTGGTGCAGTATTCGGTGATGAACACAATGAATGCGACGGAGCAGCAAGAAACAAAGTCATAATCGTAATCACACCTACAATTCGGGCCATGGCGATTGGCCCCAAAATATTTGGCAAGGAAAAACGAATATTATAGGGAAGCATGAACACGATTGGCCACCAGGATGTTATCGAAGAGAACGGAATTCCCGTACCAACGAAGGGTTTTAATATTTTGGAATCTCGAATCGAAACGGAATATATCCGTTGTTGAATGGCCATCCAAGATAAAAGTTTGCACTACCTTGGTTTCATTTCCGAGCACTCCAACAAATGTTACTGTGCCATTCGATCCTGGAAGGGATTCCACCAAGCGGATGCTTATTGCCCCGAAATACGGATGAAGTTCATCGATTTCTTCCGAGGGAATTCGTGCAATTTTCTTGAGTACATTAATTCCTACAGGACTTCCATTAATGAGGGCTATGGAGCTGGAACTAGAATTAGTTTCAACACGGCGACTATAAAATGGTTCGGCCAGCATAAAGGCGGAACTTGTCAGTTCAAAGCCTTTATCAACGTATTTATAGCCCCGGCGCTGCAATCCACTTCCCCTCAAATCCTCGAAATCAAGATCAACCGTATCCGGAATGGAAAGATCCGTTCGACTTTGATCACGCATGCGCCTTGCCGCAATGGACGCATCCCGGTCATCACCAGGGCTTTCATTTGGAATAAGTCCCGGCTCAATTGCATGTCCAACGTTTGGATCTTCGATTTTTACCCGACCCATCCATACAGGGATCATGCGTTCGAAACTAATCAGGTACACCCAGAGGATTTTCTTTTCTGGAGACTCCCATTGAAGCATCAACTTTTCCAATCCTAAATCCTGATTGTTCTTCCAGAGACCGCTTTTTTGATTGGAACATAATAAGGAAACCAGTTCAGTTTTTCCTTCTATTCCTAGCTTGTATCCATTAGGATTGCGCGAGTAGTATTGATGGGTCAAAGTAGGAGGAGGATCAATTCCAAAACTAATTTGATAAATGCCCCCCTCCGCAAGATTGCCGAGATCGATGTTTTTTAAAATGATCTGATACGGAGAAACTGCCCCTCCAATATCAAGATCCACCCAGCGAACCAGATCTTGCCCGGAAGTACGGTATAACTTTATGCTGTTCATCGCTTTCATCCACGAAAAATCAAAATTCTTTTTCTGTGTAGTGTACAGGCCTTCATGCTCGAAGGCGGCAAATCGCACCGGCTCCCGGATTATATCCGCATAGGTGTGGTAATCTTCACGATTGTCAACTAAATGAATGAATCGTTTTTGGAATTGCTCTTCATTTAAAGTTTCCAAATCTCGAGTGGATTCCAAACCCAATTCTACCATTTTGGTTTTAATTTCCAATTTTGGATTCGGAAAGAATTCAGCCGGGAGAGTTTTTTTAGCACCTTCACTACTCAAATCAGCATAGCCGGATTTACTTAAAATCCCCAAACTCGGATTTTTGATACGAATCAACGTTTGGTAAAAATCTACGGGTAATAGGGTCCAGCCATGGGCTAATTTGCGAAAACGTTCTGGGCTATTTTTACGAGTATTTGATTCCATGGCATTCTGATAATATTTACTCATCAATATCAATTCCCACTTACCCGGCTCTAGGCAGTTGTTCTGGAACACTACTCGATTGATTTCCCCAGCTTCCCCACCTGTAACACGAAATTCCTTTAAGTGGCTTTTCCATTGGACACCAAAGCGTTCGAATTCTTCAAGTAGCATTTCCGCATTTTCTAGACCAGAATGTCCTGCCATATCGATTTTCGGAACCAGGTTCATAATATTAAAAGTGTCGATCTCAATTTTTTTTTCGTCAGGACCATGGAGGATAAGGCTGAAGAAAATGTTTTGGGCATTCAATGCGTGATGAAATGCAATTGTAACCTTTGAGATTTGCCATTCCATTCCGAATCGGTAATCCTTGAGATTGGGGTCCAGATTGTAATCAAAGGACTGGAAATCCAATTCCAGCTGAGAAGGAAATTGGACAGCAAATATACGTGAGATCGAATCCATGCCTTCCAACCGAATCAAGGGTGCAGTTGCCTTCGGGTGGGATTTGGGACCATTTTGAACGCAACCGAAAAACAAGGCTCCTAAGGCCAATGTTAAAAAGCTGTAAAAGACTTTATGGTACATTAAATTCATTCGGTTCATCATTACTGGTATTTAAGGGACAGTTATAGTACCGTGTTCTGGATCGGTCCACGTCCCACTTTCCACATTCAAATTATCGATTTTCACACCTAAATCTGTGTAGGCATGGGCACCACCTCTAATTGAAAGAGTATGCAACCGTAACAATCCGATAAACCCATTCCCAATAGAAGTCCAATCCGTCAATACATTTCCGTTGGAAATATCTACCACCAAGCGTTTACTTCCATGTCCGATGACGGAGAACATTTTATTCAAATTGTGTACACCAGTGAAATTGACTTCCAACCAGTGCCCCTTAAAGGCCGGAAATAAATCACCATGCAACTTGAAGTTGCAATCCGAACAGCCAATGGCATTTGAATAGAGAGTGTCAATTGTGCCATTCCCAATTCCATCTACTCGAATGCTGCCTATTCCCGACAAGCCCCGATTGTCGATTACCAGTTCACCTGCTTGCAAAGAGGATTGGCTATGGTAAGTGGTACCGCCCGGAAAGGCCACTGAGCTATCAAACAAAGACCCCGACAAAATGTCCCCGTATAAGGCTATACGTCCGCCACCGCCCCACCCGAAACCGAATTGACCGCCAATCGCCTGAATCTTTCCATTACCTCGTACCCTATCGACACTTAACCAGATACTTCCACCAGCTCCAGCACCGGAAGTACCGGAAATTGTTTTCGCATTTGCCAAAATATCACCGTCAAGGAATAAATCCTTTGCCATAATCCGAACCACACCACCACCCGCTAAATTGGCATCCAACATTGTGGAATCACCCCCACCCCCACCAGGGAGATCGGGTTGCAAGAAATTTCCGTAGGATTGGCTATTCGATCCATAACCCGGTATGGAATGCGTTCCACCTACTGAGGCGATAGTGCTGCCACCATTGACATCGTATCCAACTGGATAACCCTGGCCAGTGACATCAATTAAGCCGCCCGCCGCCACATCTATATAGTTAGCCTTCACGGACAGCCGCCGAACCTTATGTATGGTGGCTGTCCTTTCGCTCGGCAGTTGATCGACCATGGCACCCGCGTCCACGAAAATGGTATCAACGAACAAGGTATCGCCCAAGGTCACTCGCCCCTTGACTTCCAAATAATTCATCCTGGCGTTTTTCTCGAAGGTCAAATGTCCGCCGGAATTTAGGAAGGGAATCGCTTTAAAGGTGATGGTGTCTTGGAACACAAAGTTATAGGCTCCGCGCAAGTCATAGGACTGCACCAACGCGCGTTTTCCGAAGACGACAGTTGGTCCATTGTAAACTAGGAGTGACTTGGCTTCCAGGTTACCCAAGCTGGTAAGCTTGCAACCGGTCCCTATCTCGGTCGAACCGAAATGGGTGACTCCGCCAATGGAAAGATTAGAATTTCCATGAACATAATTAATTTCAGCAGTCAGGTTTCCGCCCACAGTCAATGTGGATAAGCCATCCACTTCCAGGTAATCCAAATCCAGGGCTCCGCTAATACTAAGGTTGTTATTCAATCGAATTAACATTTCCCGACTTCGGATGGTCAGATTTCCATTGACCGTGAGCACGGCACCTGGGGACATATCGATTCGGTAAGCATTAAGATTTCCTTCAATAGTCAAATGAGAACCAGTGCCCAATTTCAGTAAATAAAGAGAATCGGAACGTTGGAATCGCACCACAGCACCGGCATTCAAGACCAAAGAATTGAACCGATGTGAGATGTCTTCAGAAGAAACAAGCGTTTCCAAACCGGTATTTGCAATAGTGTCGGCAATGGAAAAGAGAACGGATCCGTTTTGGCCACCCTCTTTACCCAAGGCGGTTATGCTAGTTGGCGCTAAGCTGGAAAACAATCCATAAACCGCCACTCGGCCGCCGCTACCGCCGCTTACCGTACAGGAGGTACCGCAACCCGAAATCGCTTTGCCCCCTCCATCCGCATGGATCGAGCCCTGACCATATATACTGTCCACTTCCACCAACACGCCGCCGCCACTGCCTGAACCCCAATAGGCGGGTGACGAATAATTGTTCCAAGCTTCGGCACCATCCGCCGTTATCTCCCCATCCAACCGTAGGCTCCGCGCTTGTAAATGAACATAACCCCCACCGTCGCCACTTGAGCCGGCGTATGGTGCATTTAACCCATTGCCTCCACCGCTTCCCAAATGCAAGGGACGGAACACGTCACCGTAAACGGGATTCGACAATCCGCCCGCGCCCAACCCACCATAACCGCCACCACTGGCCAAACTACCGGATACTCCAGCGCCCACCGTATTCCCAAGGGTCCGCGCTTGATAATACGTGTTGCCATCATACCGTCCACTTACATAACCCCGACCTAACACATCAATCTTGCTCGTCGAATCGATGTACACATTTCCAAGTGCACGCAGTTCTAGTCTCGGTTCCGTCAGGCTATCCGCCTCAATATGCGCCAGCTTACTATTGCGTGTAACCGACAAATTGCCTCGAACCACCAAGCTGT
>JAYSRH010000027.1:0-5522 GCA_043721115.1 Fibrobacteria bacterium
AGCGCAAAGCACTATCGGGACTCGGGAACCGCCTTGGAAACCTGGCGACGGGTTCTTGGCCTGAATGTAGTCACCGACATCAAGCGGCTTCCGTTCGAAAAGGAAATCGACCGCCTATTGGAAACCGGCCTCCGTCCCGGGACAGTCGAGAACCGCGCGCGCTTCCTGACGGGCTTCTGCGGCTACGCGAAAGAGCACGACCTGCTTGCGGAAGACCCCTTGGCCGCCTGGCCAGGCCTGGACACCACACCCGACATTGTTCACGGGCGTTTGGACCCTACTGAGATCCGGCAACTGCTCATCTGCCCGACCGTGACCCACAAGCGGAAAATCATCTACGGTCTCGCGTACTTCTGCAGGCTGCGCCGAAGCGAGATCAATAGCCTGACCGTGCGCTCCATGGATTGGCTCCGGGGCGGTGTGAGCTTGGACTATAAGAATGTGAAGAACCGCGATCCGGATAAATGTTGGGTGCCGGTGCCTCAACCTCTCATTGGATGGATCTGGGAGGATTGCCTGGGTCGGAAGTTGGAAGAACCCTTGACCTCCATTTCCAAGAACAACGCAATCAAGTTCTTCCGCCGTGACCTGAAGCGTGCAAAGCTCGAACGGGTCAAGGATGGCCTGGAGCGGACTTTCCACGGCTTAGGGGCTTCGACGGCCACGAACCTGGAAGAGGCGGGAGCGTCCCCCTTTGCCATTCAGGACGTGATGCGTCATGCCTCTGTGGACACCAGCGGGGTTTATCTGCGAGAACGGCTCAAGCGGATCCGCGGGGCGCAGCAACTATTAATCGGTGAGGTGTTCCCGGGAAACGCGAACTCTCCGGAAGAACCCGGAAATCAATCTTGGCAAAAGATTGGCAACAAAAAAGAAGAGCCCTTGCAACTCATTGAATTACAAGGGCATTCAATGGTCGGGATGGCGGGATTCGAACCCACGACCCCTACGTCCCGAACGTAGTGCTCTACCAGACTGAGCCACATCCCGCCGACTAAAAATCGGTGCGCCGACCAAGGGCAAGTGAATCTAATTCCCGCGGCCAGAAATGACAACTGGAAGGAAATGCAAAAGGGCCAGGATGACCCCGGCCCTTAACTGCTACACTTACAACTAGCTGTTGTGCTGCGGATTAGTTCTCGTCGTAGTGGTATCCGGCTTCACCATGGTCGCTGAAGTCCAGTCCTTGCAGTTCATCGTCGTTGGCGGGCCGTAGGCCTACTAATGCTTTGACGACATAGGCGAGGACAACCGTGCCTACAATGGCAATGGCCATGGTCAAGCCAATCGCTTTGACTTGTTCCATCCAGAGGCCATTTCCAATTAAGCCCTTTAAATTGGTATTCAAATTGGCATTCACTTCGGACGTGGCCAGGAACCCGGTGAGGAGTGCGCCCATAGTGCCGCCCACACCGTGCACGCCGAAAGTGTCCAGGGCGTCATCGTATTTGAACCAATTCTTGAGCTGGGTGACAGCTAGGAAAGGCACTAAGCCAGCCATGACACCAATGATGACTGCGCCGGTTGCGTTCACAAATCCGGTGGCGGGGGTAATGACAACAAGACCCGCGACGGCCCCGGAGCAAAAGCCGAGCACCGTGGGTTTGCCGCGAATGATCCATTCAAGCATGGGCCAGACGAAAGCGGCGACTGCGGTGGCAAGCGTTGTGGTCATGAAGGCGTTGGAGGCAACGCCATCAGCGGCAACGGCGCTACCGGCGTTGAATCCATACCATCCAACCCAGAGCATTCCCGTTCCAATCATGGTCATAACCAGGCTGTGTGGAGCGAAATTTTTCTGGCCGAAACCGATGCGCTTTCCGAGAATAAGGCAGAGGACCAGAGCGGACCATCCAGAGGTCATATGCACCACAGTTCCACCGGCAAAGTCGATGGATTTGATTTTGGCCGCGGCATTCCAGACACCGTTCATGAAGCCGTCAATGCCCCAGACCATGTGCGCCATAGGGAAGTACACGACGAGCATCCAAAGGAATATGAACAACATGATGGCGCTGTATTTCATGCGTTCGGCAATAGCACCCACAATCAGGGCCGGTGTGATAATGGCGAACATTAACTGGTACATGGCAAAAACATTATGCGAAACCCAGTAGGAATAATTGGTATTGGGAGCGCTGGTCACGCCATTTAAAAAGGCAAAATGCAGACCGCCTAAGAAAGGGGAGCCAGCATCAAAGGCCAAGCTGTACCCAAAGGCCCACCACATGAGTGTGACGAGGCCGGCGCAACCAAAGCATTGGGCTATAACCGAAAGGACGTTTTTGGTACGAACCAATCCCCCGTAAAATAGGGCCAATCCTGGCAAGGTCATGAATAACACCAAGGCGGCGCATATCATCATAAACCCATTATGACCGGGGCCGGGAACGCCGACGAGTTTGGTGGCACCGGTATTGTTTATGTACGCTTCTAGATCCGCCAGGCGGACGAGGACGGAAGAGTCAACGGGCGCAGTGGCTGGGGTCGCGGTTGCGGCAACCGTTTCAACTGTTTTTGTGGTCGAATCTTGGGTGACTGCAGCTTTAGTGGAGTCGCTAACGGTCTCACCAAAGCTACCCATCGCCATAAATAGGCATAGGGCCAATGCCCATAAACCCGTGTATTTCGCTTTTATGCTGCTGCTCTTTATCATGTATAGACTCCTAGATTTCGGAATTACAGGTTGTATCTTTTGAGACCCAAAGGCTTTGCTCTCTCAGTCTGCCGAATAGCTCAATCAGACCTATAGCATTGACTATGCCAATTTTTAGAATGGTCCGTTTGGACTGGAAAATGGAATGAATGGAGAAGAATTAGGGCGCTTAAAAGTAAACTGTCATCATTTTGCGTAAAAGTGTAAATAAGTGTCTAAAATAGTCCTTTAGATCCGATAATTGTCATCGGTCCTGGGTGGTAAAGCGTGGGCCTTCTCCCTTTTTTCACGAATTGGTGCGCTTCCGCTCGTCACCAAGTTAACTGGCATGAGGATTGATATACCTAGCTGAGGATGAATACTTCGGCTTCAAAACCGATTCAACATGCAAACCGATTAGATCAGGAGAACGCTAGGATGAAATCAGGACTTTCAAAAATCAGGATTGGGAACCCTAAAACCAGTTCAAACCTTGCTGCCGCAGGATTGGCGATAGTAGGCCTCGCAGCACTAACTGTTTCTGCCGGAACCAGCATTACCGGTTCACTAGAAGCCGGTTATAACTACAACCTATCGATTCCTTCCGACAGCAATAAAAATGTCCTGCACTCGTATGATGGGATGTCAAAAACATTCACTTTAAATAATGCGCACTTGGTTTTTTCCGGGTCCGATTCTGCTACGGGGCTGAGGTATACTGTAGAAACGGATATTGGTAGCGATGCTAAATTTAATAGAAGCCTGGATGCTTCATTGGGTGCCGCTGATATTTTTGACCTGCAAGAAGGCTATATCACGTGGGCCTTTGGACCCGGAAAGACCTGGACCTTGAAAGCCGGTAAATATGTCACCTATCAAGGCATTGAAGTGGTGGAAGGTGGCTCTAATCCAACTGTGACTCGCGGATTATTATTTGGTTTGGCGGAACCGGTTAGCCATACGGGTTTGGATATTTCCAATACAATGGGCATTTTTGACGTGCACGCAGCAGTGGTTAATGGATGCGATCTTTTCATCGACAACAACACGATGCCATCGCTGGTAGGCAAGGTCGGCATTAATTTGGGCACCCCCTTGGCGTTGACCGTTTCAACCATGTGGGGGCCTGAAAAGGCTGGTAACATTGACGACAAGCGGTTTACCCTGGATGCCACGGGCGTTACCAAGGTTATTCCCATGGTAGACCTCTGGTTCCAAGGCTTGTATGGTATGGAAGATAAAGCTTCCTTAGTGACTACTGGGGATGACAATTCTTGGATGGGATTTGGATTACAGCCATTGGTTCACCTTAACAACTGGTTTGGCTTAGGATTGCGCTATGAATTCTTCAGCGATGTTGCTGGTTCGCGTACATCGATCCCCGTCAAGGACCTCACTTTGCAGAATATTTCCTTAGCCCCCACCATCTGGTTGACCAACACTACGATGGTCCGAGGTGAATTCCGGATGGATTTTGCCTCCAAGGATATTTATTTAGACGGCGACGCCAAGGCTGCGGGCAGCCAGATGGAAATTGCGGCTGATTTCGTAACCGGGTTTTGATCGGTCCGGTGGGAATTCCACCGGCAAGAAATACTATTATAGTTGAGCGATTGGTACATGGAGCCAAAGGAGAATTAAAATGAAAATGATCGTTGCATACATCAAACCCTTTAAGTTGGACGAAGTGAAGGCTGCCGTTCAGGAAATCGGCGTCACGGGTATGACGGTGACTGAAGTCAAAGGCTTTGGTCGACAAAAAGGACATACCGAGTTGTACCGGGGGAGTGAATACCATACCGATTTCATTCCTAAGGTGAAGCTGGAAATGGTGCTTCCCGACGACTTGGTCGAAAGAGTCATTGCGGCAATTTCCGAAAAAGGCCGAACTGGTAAAATCGGGGACGGTAAAATATTCGTGCTCACCGTGGAAAGTGCATTGCGCATTCGTACCGGTGAAACGGGTAACGAAGTCCTCTAGTCCTTTCTACTCTCCCCCTGGTCCGTCCGGGGGGGCTCCGTTTCTCGCAATTGGCGCAATTGAAATGCCAATTTTGATCGGGCGGCCAGCATGTACTCATGGTATACCTGGCTGCGATAGTCTGGGTAGGTCCAGTCAAAGGGCAAGAATTTTCCTGCTTGGAAATACAGGGTCGGTTCCACAAAAATGCCTTCTCGAATATACACGCGTTGACGTTGGTCTTTGGTGGTAGCCAGGAAAAACTGGCCCAAAGTCATATAGCCGGGGTCGATGTTAACGGGTCTTAATGCCTCCACACTAAGGCTCAATTCCAATTCATTGGTAAACCGTTTGATTTCCACTATCCGCTCTCTGGAAATGGCGGAAGCATAGGAAACGAAGCTCCGCAAGGGGGCCGTGCCCAACTCTTCGGCGTAATAGTTGGTCCACGTAAACGGGATCGCTTCCATAACCTCTTCTTCGTCGCCATACTTGTCCATCAACAGCATGCGTGCCGTTTTGAGTATTTGTGGATTGGCCCCTAGAAGTCCTATGACCAATTTCACGGGCGCCGGGACTTTATATTGACCCAAATGGGGCTCCTTCCAGCACCAGGTACTTGGAGGGGTCTGACGCCTGATGACAAAAGAATGTAAATTTGGAAAATCGAGTCAATTTGTTATTTCTGGTATCTGGAGTGCAAGGAAATCAGTACCCTAGATCCAAAAATATAAAAGCAAAGTCGGTCTTGGAATCAATAGGTGGCTTAAGGAATGGCAAGAAACGCGTTTTCCTGTAGAAATTATATGAAGCGCGGCCATGCCGTCGTGGAATTAACGGGCGACCTGACCTTCGAAACCGTGGACGTCATGCGCCAGGAATTTGTCAATCTTCGTCTGCAAAAACCTGAAAAGGTGGTTCTGGATT
>JAYSRH010000028.1:0-2215 GCA_043721115.1 Fibrobacteria bacterium
CCCCCCCACCGGTAATCGATCCGATGGAAACATTGTATCCGGTGATATCCAGTTTGGCCGAAGCCACATTTGCCAAAGTCACCGCAGCATTGTTGCCAAAAGCCTGGGCATGACCGGCCTTTAGTGGATGTAACGAAACAGTAATGGGTCCTGTAAAAGTATTAGCCCCGGAGAGCTTTGCATATGAATTTCCACAACCACTGCCAGAGGCCAAATTAATTCCCCCAGCACCAGAGATAATACCTGTGAATTCAACCCAGCCATCGCAACCATACGTTATGGTCAATAAGGAATTATTCGTGACGATTCCTGAAAGTGTGTTCCCCCAACCATTGTCCGCAGCTATTGTCCCACCATTGTTGACGATATTGTTGGTTAAACTGGTTCTCCATAAATACAGAGTGGCACCGCTGCTAATAGTTATTGAACCTGTTCCAAAGGCTTGGTGGTTCTGGGCGCGGCCACGCATAGTAGCTGCACTAATCGTTGTGCCTCCGCTGTAAGTCATGTTGACCGCAACATCTTCGACGACCATAAACAGCACATAGCTTCCTGATTTGGTCAATCCACCAACCCCGCTTACCACTCCCGTGAGACCAATATCGCCGCTGGCGCAATTGAAGGTGCGAGTTGCGGCCATGGCAATGGCCAGACCAATATTTTCTACAGTGGAAGAATTGTTGGTGACGGTGCCCGCCAAGGTTATGCTGTTGCCGGAAAGAACAAACGCACCGGCCGCCGCGTTGAAAGTGATGGAATTAAAACTCGTGGCCGCCGCAATATCGTTGCTGGGGGTTAGCCGAGTCGATCCATCAAATTGCAAGTCATCACCGGCTACTGGAACTCCTGTGGCACCCCAGTTTGCCGAATTGCTCCACAGGTCGTTTCCGCCGCCACCATTCCATGTGCGCGTTGTCCCGAATGCCGAGCCCATCAGGAAACACACTCCCACCCAAGCCCATGCACTGGCGCGGCTCCCGCTCCAACTCCTATGCGTGCTAAAACTATGCGAATCCACTTATCTTCAATCCATTCAAAACCGCGAACGGAAACGATCGGGCTCCAGTGAATCTTATCGTATGGTAGGGATCGGGGTCAATGCGACAATCTCAAACAATACCTCAATAAACACAATTCCTGGCAAGTTAACGCAAAGGCTACGGTAAAACCTAAACCAAGTTGTGAGCCACATCACAACACTTTGCCGGCTACATGGGAAATAAATCAACCCCAGAAAGCCCATTTTTCTATTGTTCCGAAAATCAATATCAAACCAATCAAATCCGTTGTCGATTATAAAACTGGCTATTTTGGTTGAAAATTATGAGGGCGAAAAATTTAGGATGGAGCAAGCCGGTTTAATCAAAACCGGTTGACCTTTAGTACCATATAACGTACAATATAAGGTATCAAAAGTAAGGTATCAAAAGGAGTCAAAAATGGAAAGAATCGAATTAGACAAAGATGTGAAGCCTATCAGCGAGTTTCGAGCTAATGCTACCAACTTAATCGAACAAGTTCATAAAACAAAAAGGCCCTTGGTCATTACCCAACATGGAAAAAGTTCCGCCATCGTGCTCGATGTACGTGAATATGAAGCCTTACTCGATAAAATTGAGATCCTTTCTGATTTGGCTGAAGCTGAGGAGGATATCAAGAATAAGCGGGTCATCTCCACTGAAAAGATCAGGGAAATATTTAAAAAACGATCAAAGAAATGAAGATATTTTGGACACGTATGGCATATCGGAGGCTGGAAGCCATTTATGAATACATAGAGGAAGACAGTCCGAAAAATGCAAGCCTCTGGGTTGAAAAGGTTTTAAAGAAAGTCGCCTCCATAAAAGATTTTCCCAAAGCTGGACGGGCTGTTCCAGAATTAAGCAATGCACATGTTCGCGAAATCATTTTCGAAAATTATCGTATCATTTATCGGATAAAAAATAAGCACGTCTTTATCATGACCGTGCGACATTTGAAACAAATTCTCCCACTTAGGGAACTCGAAGAATAAAAATCTTGTACCTACGCTATTTAGGTATTTCAATTTCGTTTCCACTACTGTCCAAAATGTTTTGAATTTTTTACCCAAGATTTGGGTTAAAAAAATCGGGTTTGTAGTGCCGACCCCAAAGTGGGTAGATTTAGGTTTGGAAATAACTAAACCAAAACTAAGGAGCCGGCACAGTGAAAGGTATTCATATTTTTGCGCAGA
>JAYSRH010000029.1:0-15799 GCA_043721115.1 Fibrobacteria bacterium
GGGTCCAAAGTGTTCGGCGGAAAAACCAGAGGGCATCAGCCCAAAATGGGGAGAGGGTGAGACTCGAGTTCCATCACGCATTTTGGCTATCCAGCGAGCGCCTTTTATTAAGGCAGGATAGAGCCGTTTCAAGAGCGTCGGATTCCCGCCTCGCTTAATGTGATTGACTATGGTCCACATGGCCTCGCCATTGCTGTCCCACTCCCCGTGTTGGCTCTTGAAAAACCCATCATCGGTTTGGTGCTTTGGGTAGTTGAGAATTTTTGGCGCTACGCGTTCGCCCCAACCCATATTTTCAAAAGCTAGGGCGATAAAGGCCGAGTCCCGGAACCAATGATTATGGTACAGAAAAGTCCCGGGTGAAAAATGGGTATCATCATCAAAAACATGAATATGACTTTTGACCGCCTGAAAAGCTTCCAGCATTTTCTCATCCGGGATACAAATTCTCAAACCGGATTCTTGATCCTGGATCAATGCGTTGACGCGGCTATTCTTGATTTCAATCAGGCTTTTCAGGGACGCTTTTTCTGGACCCTTCTTCAAAGGCTTGAGACGCTTATTGCCCATGAACCCTAAGGCTTCAAATGTACGCGCTTGACTGGGTCCCAATTCAAGATGGTATTCGGCTTGTCCGCAGGCTATCCCCGATCGTGATTTAAGTTGCCGTCTTCCACCGATTAGTACGCCTTTAACAAGCGGATCTCCATGGTGACGATCGGAGAGTATGGTATGATCCGGCGTGTCATAAAGGTAAAGGCCGTCATGGCCATTGATGCGCCAAAGCCCCTCGTGGTATTGAATGGAATTAATATGGCCCACAGTTAAAGGGTTATAGGGCCTGATGGCTAAGCCGAATTTTAGGGACAGATGCGAGTTGGATCGGTTGACGAGGGTATGGCTAAAACTGATGCAGTCCTCACCATTGACCTCCACGGCCATGATTTCGGATTTCCAACCTAAATTAGGGCGGACTTCATATTGCGTTATGACACAGGGGAGTGAACCGTCCAAGAGGCTTTGCAAGGCTTGCCAACGAGGCATGAGTCTAGGCGGAAAAAAGCTACGCCCTTCGAGTCTTACATAGGGAAACACCGACCAACCATAAGGTCGCAAGGTCAGCATGCCAACGGGATCGACCATGGCTTCCCGGGGGCTATTCCCTAATCCAACTGAGGTCCAGTTCCGGCAGGTTAGGTTTGTTTTAATGAGGTTGATGGCCGTGGGAATGAATTCCTCTCCAGAGGGATCCATTTGGCGTTCCACCCAAAGCGGCCAGATCCAATCCAGGTTGCTCTGGATAGCCATGGTATTGTTGAGTCCGGAGAGAATGATGGCCATGCCTTGTTCCATCAATTCCATGGGAAAAAATACAGTGGAAGGCCGGCCCAGATTGGCGAGGCCGTTGATGAAGGGAACGAGATACCCTTTTCCGGTCCATTTCAAATACGTCTGTATGAGTTTCTCTAGCATTATTCCTATTCTGTTCACAGAGTATAAACAAAGATCCCTACTATTCTATTGCAATTTAGGGTATGCAACCAAATTGAAACAATTTGGTAACGATATTGTTACCGACTCATGGAGGTTACGTTCCGGACGGGTAAATGACCCTAAAAATACCCTAGATCCTAATCCGATTGCCGTGGTTATGCAATGGGATAGAAAAGAGATTGAAACATCTTTGCCCTACGTTTACCTCCTTAAATTCCTGGGAGGATGAATTGACTACCCTACTTTGGTTTTCCATGGCATTTATGGCCGGAGAACCCATGCCGACAACGACTCCGGCTTCCATGTCGAATCAACCCAATACGGTTGTAGAGGCCAATATGCTGGTGGAGCGCACTAAGCAAGAAATTGCTCAAGAAGAAAAACTTTGGAGCGAAGAAACGGCGCGCGAGAAAGAAGCGGAATCCCGGCGTCGCAAACGCTTTTCCGATTTCAGCCAAGACAGACTCAGACTTCAGGAAACCTTGGCTGGGCAAGAAGAAAAGCTTAAGGCCAACTTGGCAAAAATGGAAGGACATCAGTTCAAGGAACGTGAATTACAATCTCGTTTCACGCAGCTCAGTCAAACGCTCTCGGCCAAGGCTCAGCAATTGCGTGAAGCCATGGCGCCGGGCTTGCCCTATCGAATGGATAAAAGGCTGGAAGCACTGGATCTTTTGGTCCGAGACATTGCAGGCGGAAACATCTCGCCTGAAGAGGCCATGAATCGTTTATGGAGTATTGAGCAAAACGAACGGCGTTTGGCGCAGGAAGCGGAAGTGTACTCGGGCGATTTTTCTGATGATGCCGGGGATCCGGTGCAGGTGAAATATTTACGGGTCGGTAAGCAATTGTTGGCCTTTAGTTCTCTGGATGGAACCAAGCTCGGTATTCTCAAATCCGCAGAGGTTCCCGCCATGGGTTATGCCTGGGTGCGCGAAAAAGATATGGACCATGCTACCCGTCAAGCCCTTAAACAGGCCATCGCCACGGCCGAAGGCAAAGCCTTGCCTGGATTCGTAGCCTTGCCGATTTGGAAAACTGCATTTAAAGGCAAGATGAAATGAAGAAGATTTGGTTATTAACCTTGGCTTGTACATGGGCGGCTTTATTCCCTAATTCTACCGAAGGCGCCAGTCGTCGTCGTGAAGAACAAAAGGTTCAGGAGGATCTGGATAAAGCGCGCCAAGAAGTGCAACTCTACCAGCGTCAGTTGGAAGATGTTCGTGTCAAGAGATGGCAAGATAAACGCAATGCCGTGGCGGCCCAAGAAGCCTTTAGTGATGCCTGGAATGAAATCAAGGCCGATATCGACCGGCTTGGGCAGATGAAGGATCAGAAGGAAGAAACCCTTCTCAGACTTCAGAATCAGGAATCGGAAAAACGTCGCGAGGTCGAAGAACAGCAGAACCGCTTAAAGCAATTCGGCCTGCAAGTGCGAGATAAACTCGGTGATTTGGGTAAGGAATGGGAAAATGGTTTTCCCTATCGGTCAGTGGAAAAATTAGGTGCATTATCCAATGCCAAAAAATCTTTGGAAAAAGAGGATGCGTCCTCCTCGGCCGCTTTAGATAGGCTTTTTACTTTAGCCTATGGCGATTTCGTCGATGGGGAATCAAAATCCATTGCCCGTGAAAAACTTGCCGTCAAAGGCATTGCCGCCGCCAAAGCATCCCAAGAAAAGAATGGCGCTCCCTTGGACATGGCCTCGCAGGCCAAGTTAGCGGCTGGTTATGTGGTTCGCATGGGGCAGGCCTATCAGGCTTTTGTGAGCACAGAGAGTGAGGATGTCGCCATTTTGGGTAAGACCGGGAGGCTGGACGGCCAGGCTTGGGAATGGATTGAAGACCTTCCGGATAATGTCCGGAAAGATTTGAGAACGGCGGTATTGGGCTTGGCTTCAAGCCAAGATTTGCAACTGGACTCCATGGTGATGTTGCCCATGGATGTTTTGTTGACCAAGGCAACGGGAGAAGGCTTTACGACCAAGGCGCGTGGTACTTTCTTGAAAACCATAGAGCATGAATTCGATGGTGGCGGATGGGTTATGTTTCCGATTATGGCCTTGATGTTGTCTGGTTTGATCATCATCATCGAAAAGGTATTCGTATTTATTCGCAAAGACCAAGCCGCGGAAAAACTGTCCGCCAAGGTGCAAGCCTATGCCGCAGCCAACCGAATTCCCGAGGCCATTGCTTTGTGCAAGAAAAGTCCCGGATCCGTCGGTCGCGTATTGCTTTCCATTCTGGAGAGGTCGGAAGGATCCCGTGAGGATGCTGAAAGTAAAGCCCATGAAGTGATGCTGCATGAATCTCCGGCTTTGGAAAAACGGATTACCACCATGAATATTTTGGCTGCGGCATCGCCGCTGGTGGGTTTATTAGGTACCGTAACGGGAATGGTACGCTTATTCGACGTGATCACCGTGCACGGTACCGGTAATCCAAAACTCATGGCCGGAGGGATTTCCGAAGCCTTGATTGCCACCAAGTGGGGTTTGGGCGTCGCCATCCCTTTGCTCATCGCTTATAATATTCTGGACAACTGGTCGGGCCATATTATCGCGAATATGGAGAAATACGCTGCGCGACTGGTGAATACCCTATTCACCACCTCCAAGCGGGTGGAAGAGCATGTTTGAACCTATTCTGGAGGGCATGATTAAAGCTGGCTGGGTTTTAATCCCCCTGATGCTGACTTCGATTATGGGCTGGTTCATTGTCTTCCATCGCTATATGGGGCTCCGGAGCTTGGCCTGGTCGGGCCTAGGCAATTGGCGAAGCCAGTTGGGTTCCAAGGAGGGAATCCTGACTTTGGAATCTTTGTCCCCACGGGCAAAACGGTCCGTGGCCGGAGCAGCATTGACAGCCATTTATTCGGCACGCAATTCAGGGCGTATGGAAATGGAAGCCAAGCTCGATGAGGTGATGAAATTCAAAATTCCGGAATTGGAAAAATCCTTATCCACCTTGGCGATCCTGGCTTCGGCGGCTCCCCTGATGGGTTTATTGGGAACGGTATCCGGCATAGTACGTACCTTCCAAGTTATCAGCGCATTTGGAACCGGAAACCAGGCTCTCATGTCCGACAGCATTGCAGAATCCTTAATGGCTACTCAGAACGGATTATTGGTAGCCTTTCCGCTGCTGCTCATGCACGTTTTTCTGTCCTCGCGGGCCGAAGCCATTGAACATGGCACGTTAGCGGCCGCGCATGGCTTGATTAACCACTTGGCTCCGGCGGCGTCGACCAAATATCGGCGGGAAAGAGCCGGTTCCAATTCCAACCATATCCTCGGACAACGCGTATGATTCCCACGATTCGAAAACGATCTAAGCGGGATGTTGAAATCGCCATTGTAAATCTGGTGGACGTGATTTTTATCCTTCTCATTTTCTTTATCATGACCACCACCTTTTCCAAAGAGACGGGTCTGGATATTACCAAGCCCTCGGCCGGTTCGGCCTCCCAGCTGGAAAAGGAAAATATCATGGTCGGCGTGAGCAAGGAAGGCACCATCCATTTGGATGAACGTCAGGTGGACTTGGCCATGCTGCAGGCTATTTTGCGACGGGAATTGGCTGAAGATGCGGATCGCGCCGTAGTCATTGTCTCGGATCGAGATGCGGATATGGGTGTCGTGGTGGATATCATGGATGAATGCAATTCCGCCGGCGTGCATAAAGTTTCCGTAGCAGCCAATCAGGATGTTAAATGAATTTGAAGGGTTTGACTATTACCATCTTGGCTATTACCGGCAGTCTCGCTTTGAATGCCGGCTTGTTCAGTTTCTTACCCCTGATGGGTTATTGGAATGCGCATCGTGGCTTGACAAGTTCCGGCAAAAACCGGGATCTGCACTTGATTGCCATGACCATGGTTCAGAAAAAGAAAGAAAAACCAAAACCGCTCGAATCTAAAAAGTCGCTGGAAAAGAAAACTGTTGAGCCCGGAAAATCCATCTCAAGACAACGCTTTGTCATGGATTTGGGACCGGGAGGCGGTTCCGGAAATGGCGCCGGTGCTGGAGTCACGCAAGGCGATTTGCAGCAAGTAAGTTATGAGGAGGGTGAAACCGACGAAGATGCCAAGGCTTTGTCCCAGACCGTACCGAAAAAACCTAAGAAGGCAGAAGCTGCCGGGGCCGGCGGATTGGTCCGCTGTATTCTCACCATTGGTGTAGATGGTCGAGTCAGCGATATTCGATTCTTGGAAGTCCCGGGTAATTTCGGTTATGAGGATGCCATTCGTGAAGCGGTTCGGGAATGGCGATATAAACCCGCCATGAATGGCGGCATACCGGTGGCTCAAAAAATCGAGCAGCCTTTCAAGTTCTGAGTGTCGAATTCAAAAAATGCGGAGGTTCTATGGGTTTCAGGATTGCGTATAAAGAGTCTTTTATTTTGCTATCGGCGCTGGCCACTGTGGCCCAGGCAGCCGGTACTTCGCAACTGGATCTAGGCAATGCTGACTTTGGACAGCAGCATTATCCGCAAGCACTGGCACATTATCGCTCTGCCTTGGAATCGCGTGAAAACCGGCCGATGGCGCTTTTTAATATGGGCAATTGTCTTTATGTCCTGAAGCAAACGGGCCGCGCTTTATCTGTTTATGAGCAAGCCATCCGAGAGGCTCCGGGTTTTGTCCGTCCCTATCTCAATGCGGGCGGAATCTATTTCAGTTTGGATCAAATTGGATTTGCCCTAGCTCGCTATCGGAAGGCCCTCGAACTCGATCCGGCCAATGCCGGGGCCATCAAAATGCTGGGGGAATGCTATTTAAAAATTGGGGATAAGGCCCAAGCCCTATTTTATTTTGATCAGGGTCGTAGGACCGATCCTGCGAATCTTGACTGGTATTATGCAATAGCCGAAACCTATGTGAAAATGCAGGATTATCTTTCGGCTCAAGCCACTTTGACTCAGGCTGTCGAAGGCAATCCAGATCAAGCGCCCTTGCACTTTTATCTTGCCGAATTATTTCAAGCTTCAGGTGATAAGAGCCAGGCGGCCTCCGCCTATGCGCGCGGTTTGGAATTAGAACCCACTAATACGCAAATACCCTTTCGGCTCGCCTCCCTGCATGAGGAAATGGGAAATCTCTACCTTGCCTTATCCGTCCTTAAGGAAGCTTCAAGTCGTGAAACGATTCGCCGTGAAAGCCTGATGGAAATGGCGCGGGTTTACTGTTCCATTGGCCAAGATGGTGCAGCTTTGGACTGTTTCCAACAAGCGGCAACCTTGGGCGAGGCCCGAGCCCTAACCGGTATGCTCAATGTCGGAAAGCGGCTATTTAACCAGGGCGATTTGGTTAAAGCCAAGGAAGTATTCGCTCGGATTAAAACGGCTTTTCCGGAGGATATGGAAGTCAGCCAGGCCATGGCCGAGCTTGGAACCTGATTTTCGAAATAGGCTCTGGTCAAAAGACCGACTCATCCAAAGGAGGGAAAGGGTAAGTCACCATTTTAGGCGCTATTTATGACCCAGGATATTTTCTGTAAATCGTTATAGGATATAGACTTGTATTTAATTCTAGGGGGCGCTGTCATACATTGATTAGAAACGCCTCTGAAATACAAATGAAACATCCGAATGCTCTCTTTTCCTCAGTTCTTTTTTGAACTTTATAAAGGAGAAATGATGAAAAAGTCGATGTTAATGCCCCTCATGTTTTTGGCCTTCGGAGCCGCCTATGGAGCCGCTTTCGGAGCTGATGGGGAGACCACAAATTCGGATTCCGCCGCCACGCCGTCTGCAACCCAAGGCCAAACAGTAGAAGAAGGGCTTGCCAATGTGAAGGGCGCCTTAGATGGCCTGAATGAGACATTTTTGGAAACGAAAACAACGGTTGATAAATTAGCCAAAATCAAAGTTTCAGGATATATCCAGGCTCAGTGGCAGTATGCCGACAGTGTGGGAATTCAATCCGTGGCGGGCGGTAATTTTCCAGCTAAGTCCGCAACTGCCGTTGGTTCAAGAGAACGTTTCATGGTTCGTCGCGGCCGTTTGAAAACCAGCTATGAAACTCCGACCAGCAAATACGTTTTGCAGTTGGACGCTGTTCCTACAGGGGTTTCCATTAAAGACGCTTATTTAACCGTCATGGAACCCTGGCTGAATACCTTCAGCTATACCATGGGCGTTTTTGACCGGCCCTTTGGATATGAAATCAGTTATTCTTCTTCGAGCCGTGAATCCCCTGAGCGTTCACGCGTGTACCAAAGCCTTTTCCCAGGGGAACGGGATATGGGAGCCAAGCTTGAAATCAATCCCGGAGCCGATATGGGAATTGCCCAATACTTTAATTTCAAGGGCGGTGTATTTACTGGAATGGGCCCGAATGCAAATGAAATCGATGATAAACAGGACATGATCGGCCGCCTTGGTTTCAAGCTGCCTTTTTATGCTATCAATTTGGCCATTGATGGTGGTTTCTCTGCTTATATGGGAACCGCTACTTCAATCGTTGATACAGCTTATGCCATGGGCACAACCGCGACTGGCGTTAAGTCCTGGATAGCCAGCAAGGGAAATGCGAATAAAACCGTGGACCGCAATATAATGGGTGTCGATGCCCAAATTTATTATGACCTACCTGTCATTGGCGGATTTGCTTTGCGCGGTGAATATGTATGGGGAAACCAGCCTACCACCCGCAGCTCGTCGGCTTTATTTACGGGAACACCAGCTGGAGTCCTAGTCGCCCCACAAGTGGCGGATAGGGAAGTGATGGGAATGTATGTGAACTTCGTTCAGAATTTAGGAACAAAGGTTCAGGCTATTGCCAAGTACGATATTTTTGATCCCAATACCAAGGTAGAGGGAAAAGAAGTAGGAGCTGCCGGATCCAACCTTACCGCCGCGGATTTAGCCATGACCACCCTGGGCTTGGGCGGTATTTACCACTGGGATGAAAACGTTAAGTTTGTGGCCTATTACGATATGGTTACTAATGAAGAGGCGAATGCATCCGCTACGGGAACTTTAGCCCCTTGGACCACGGATTTGAATGACAATGTATTCACCTTTCGTGTACAGGTGAAGTTCTAATTTCCGCAATCCAGTGCAATAAGCTTGGATTGCATTTGCAATCACATCGAAAAAAACATTTAGGAGGTTATTTAAATGATGAAATCAAAATTACTTGGGACCTTGGCCTTTACCTTGGCATCCTTTGCTTCCTTGGCATTTTCAGCTCAAACCATCACGGTAAAGGGCTCAGATACCATGGTTATTCTAGCCCAACGCTGGGCTGAGAAATATATGGCCACTCATCCCGATGTCTCCGTTCAGGTGACCGGTGGCGGTTCTGGCACGGGCATTTCCGCCCTAATCAATGGCACCACCGATATTTGCGACGCTTCCCGAAAAATGAAGGCAGCTGAACGGGAAAAGTTGAAAGAGCGTTTTGCCAGCTTGGGAGTGGAAGTTCCTTCGGCTCGTGATGGCTTGGCGGTTTACTTGAATGAAGCCAGCCCCGTTTCTGAACTAAGCCTCGATCAAGTTAAATCTATCTATACCGGCAAGACAACTAATTGGAAGGATGTTGGCGGACCCGATGCCAAGATCGTGCTTTACGGTCGTGAAAACAATTCCGGCACCTATGTCTATTTTCGGGACAATGTATTGAAGGGTGCGGATTTCGCACCTGGCATGCAATCTTTGCCGGGAACGGCTGCGGTTGTTAACGCGGTTTCCAAGGATAAGTTCGGCGTTGGATTTGGAGGAGCTGCTTATGCCAAAGGACTGAAGTTTGCTAAAATTAAGAAGGATGCTAATTCACCCGCTTATGCTCCTAATCTCGAAACGGTTAAAAATGGTACCTATCCTATAACCCGTTACCTTTATATGTATCTCAAGAGTCGTCCAACCGGGGCGATTAAAGATTATATCGATTGGACTTTGGGTGCTGAAGGGCAGGCCGTAGTTTCTGAGGTAGGTTTCTTCCCTGTAAAGTGAAAATTATCTAAGCTTCCAACTCTTTGAAAGCGAAAGGATCTCTTATGCCAAAGCCTGTTCCCTTGCGGCCGAATTCGACCGCTGAAAAGGGCGGCTTGAATGGTTCGAAAGGAACAGCCCCTCATGGGGCTGTTCCCGTTTCTGATTTAAGTTCAAGTATTGGTCAATCCTTCCCCGAAGAGACGCCTACGACCATGGTTCGTAAGGTTCTCAATATGAAAAAGCCTAGGCGATGGGGCGAATATGTGATTGAAAAATCCATCCAAGGCGTGGCCTTTGTATCGTTGTTGTTTATCGCTCTGATTTTTGTTTTTATTTTCAAGGAAGCGACCCCGCTGTTTTTCGGCGAAGTCAAAGCAGCCATGCACCAATCCCAGGTTGAAGAAGCAGAAACCTACGGGGTGGACCCAGGCACGCCTTTGGTTGCAGAAGCTCCTGAATTGGAACAAAGTCAGGAAAATTTTCATCCTAAAACGTTAGTGAGTAAAAATTGGCAGCCGGTTTCTTTGAATCCCCAGTTTGGAATTTTTCCGCTATTATTAGGTAGCTTAAAGGTTACCCTGATTGCATTACTCTTGGCCGCGCCCATCGGTATATTTGCGGCTTTATATACTTCGAATTTTGCTCCGAAATGGGCCAAAGAAAGTATGAAGCCCATCATTGAAATTCTGGCGGGATTCCCATCGGTTGTGATTGGATTTTTTGCACTCGTGATCATGGCCAGCTTACTCCAAAATTTGTTTGGCTATCATTTTCGCTTGAATGCCTTTGTGGGTGGTGTTGCCATGGCTTTAGCCGTTATTCCCATCATTTATACTGTTTCCGAGGACGCTTTGAATGCCGTACCCAAGGTGATGACCGAAGCCAGTCTGGCATTAGGCGCGACGAGGTGGGAAACAGCATTGTTCGTTATCCTGCCATCGGCAACTCCGGGAATATTTGCGGCTATGATTCTGGGTTTCGGGCGTGCCTTTGGTGAGACCATGATTGTTCTAATGGCCACAGGCAATGCGGCATTATTGACCTTGGCTTTAACCGATCCGGTGCGCAGCTTATCCGCAACCATTGGAGCTGAAATGGCCGAGGTGGTATTTGGAGATACCCACTATCGCGTTCTATTTTTTGTAGGTGCCTTGCTTTTCATAATTTCCTTTAGTCTCAATGCTACAGCTGAATTCTTTATTCGCAATCGCTTGATGAAAAAGTTTAAGGGAATTTAGATGACGCGCGCCAAAAAAATTGTAGGCAATGCGGTTGTTTCTTTTACCGCTATCTGTGCTTTCACAGCGGTAGCGGCCGTGATTTGGATAATGGGCACCATTATTTGGGGTGGCCATAGCCATTTGACTTGGGCCTTTTTGACCCAGGCTCCCTCAGCGGGTATGACCGAAGGCGGCATTTATCCGGCCATTGTCGGCACCTTTGCCCTTGTCGTGATTATGTCTCTGGTAGGAGTGCCGGTAGGTACCATAACGGCTATTTACTTAAGCGAGTATACGTCTCGTGGATCAAAAATCGCTCAATTCATTCGGTTTGCAGTAAATACTTTGGCGGGGATACCGGCTATTGTTTTTGGCCTATTCGGACTTGGTTTCTTTGTTCAGTTTACCGGCGGCAATCTGGATAAAATTTTTTCACCTGGACAATTGAAATGGGCCCAACCCAATATTCTCTGGGCCAGTCTAACTATGGCGCTTTTGACCTTGCCGGTTGTAATTGTGTCCGTTGAAGAGGCCATCAAAACTGTTCCCCGCGATTTACGTGAAGCGTCCTTGGCTTTGGGAGTCACCAAATGGCAAACCATTTGGCGCGTGGTATTGCCCAATTCTGTCGGGGGTATTTTAACCGGTGCAATCCTTGCTGTGAGTCGTGGGGCCGGAGAAGTAGCCCCAATTCTTTTTACTGGAGCGGCCTATTTCCTACCCAGCCTTCCCCATGCCTTTACCGATCAGTTTATGGAACTCGGCTACCATCTCTATATAATGACAACCCAGTCCACGGACGTTGAAAAGACCCTGGGTATCCAGTATGCGACCACCTTGGTCCTGCTACTTTTGACTTTTATGTTAAACTTCTCGGCTATCTTTATGCGCTATCGGCTACGTAAGCGCCGAATCGTCGCTTGAAATTGGAGTACTATGGAAGCTGCCCCACCTTATGCCAAATTGCATACCAAAGACCTCAATCTTCATTATGGGCCTAAGCACGCCTTAAAGGGAATTAGTCTCGATATGAAGGCCTATAAAGTTACGGCTTTGATTGGACCTTCAGGTTGCGGCAAGTCTACTTTTTTACGAAGCCTAAACCGCATGAATGATCTGATTGATAACGTAAAAATCACAGGATCCGTTTTTGTGGATAATGTCGACATTTACCATAAAAAGGTGGACGAAGTCCAGCTCCGGAAAAAAGTGGGCATGATTTTTCAAAGGTCCAATCCCTTCCCAAAATCAATTTACGACAACGTAGCTTATGGACCGCGCATTCATGGACTTCGGGACAAAGCCAAATTGGATGAATTGGTGGAAGTGAGCTTGCGTCGCTCGGCCCTCTGGGATGAAGTAAAGGATGAACTCGGAAAGAGCGCTTTGGCTCTATCCGGTGGGCAGCAGCAAAGACTTTGCATCGCCCGCGCCTTAGCCGTGGACCCGGAAGTATTGCTGATGGACGAACCTGCCAGTGCCTTGGACCCTATTGCGACGGCAAAGATTGAAGAGCTTGTCTACGAATTAAAAAACACATATACTATCGTAATCGTAACCCATAATATGCAGCAGGCCGCGCGGGTTAGCGATTATACCGCATTTTTCTATATGGGACAGGTTGTTGAATATGACTTTACAGAGAAAATCTTTACTTCTCCAAAAGAAAAGCAAACTGAGGACTACGTGACCGGAAGATTTGGCTAGGAGCACAAATGGAACGACATTTTGAAAAAGAACTCAATAATTTAAAGGCGAAGCTGGAAACAATGTCCAGACTTGCCAACGAGTCCTTGGTTTTTTCGACGAGAGCCTTGATTGAAGAAGACAAATCCCTAGCTGAGAAAACTTTCACAAATGAAAGGATTATCAACCAACTCGAAATAGAAATTGATCATGGTGTGGCGGATTTTTTTGCGCTTTTCCAACCCGTGGCCATTGATTTGCGTTTTATGCTGGCCATTCAGAAAATCAATAATGATTTGGAGCGCATTGGTGATCATTGTATCAATATTGCCCAATCCGCCATAAGCTATGCCGGTTTCGAGCAAAAAACCGGGCTCCTAGAACTGCCCAAAATGATCGTCATCGGTCAGGGCATGTTAAAGGATGCCTGTCAAAGTTTTTTCAATAAAGACCTACAACTTGCCCGAGTCGTATTGGAAACGGATGACATTATCGATGAACTGAATCGAGCCAATACGCGTGAAGCCATCCAGTTGGTAAAAACCGATAAGACTTCGATTGAAATGGCGCTTGAGTTGCTTCGCATCAGCCGTAATTTGGAGCGGATCGGTGACCTTTCAACAAATGTCGCTGAAGAAGTGATTTTTCATCTCCAGGCTAAGGTCGTCAAGCATCATGCTGATGATCATGTTAATCGGATCTCTCCCGAACGTCGTCACGAAGCCCAATAATTGAAACCTACCCGAAACAAGTTCCCGAATTGAAATGACTCAGAAACAATTCTGAAATTCTATAAGGGTAGTTTTGCCTCCCGTTGACCTGTCGTTCCCTTCCGGAACGTAAGCGCCAACGGAAAGGGCCAGTCTCGCAAATAGTTAGGCTTAGGCGTACGGTTCCCGATATCCGCTCGCATAGTCATGACCATCCGGTTGCTTAAAGCTATCCGAAACAGCGCAGCAATAATCCAGACATGTATTTGAAATTCGCACCCCTTACTTTTTTAATTCATGTTTTGTTTGGGGTGGGTTTTAGCTTGAACGTCTTCGCACTGTCCTTGGCTCAAGCAGCCGGGGACATCCTGCCAACTTATGCCACTCCAGATTTGATTCCGGTCAAAAGCATAGATGAACTGCTGGATTCTTCAGGTCAAGTCGCGGGCCCATCCACTCAATCACCCGGCGCCGACAGCCTCAGAAATAGGGCGCAGAAATTTGTTCCAGAACCTGGATCCGTGTCCAGTAATGCTCCAAATGAAACAGGACTCGCAATCGAAAAAGGGTTGGTGATTTCTTCAGAGGAAGGAAAACCAGTGGAGATAGCCATGGTTATTCTTTCGGGTGCAAACCAAAGATTTTCTTGTCAGAGCGATCGGGATGGAATGTATCGTCTTGAGGGTGTAAAGCCGGGCAGCTATAAAATCAAGGTCAGCAAGAAAGGTTTTTCTGTTTTTGAACAACAGGATATCAGCTTGCTTGCAGGCGAAAATCCGGTCCGGGAAATCCGTTTAGAACGACGCGTGCTTAAGGGGCAACTTATAGAAGTCAAAGGCGGATTGAATGCGGGAAGCGCTTCTTCCATGCAGGCTGCAAGACGTTCGAGCTCTGGAGTGATGGAAGGGGTTGGCGCCGAACAAATTTCCAAATCAACCGATGCCGATGCCGGAGCTGTGGCTAAGCGAATCACGGGAACTTCCTTGGTCGGCGGAAAATACATCTACGTGCGCGGGCTCGGTGAGCGCTATACCAATATGACCTTAAACGGTTTGCCTGTGCCTTCACCCGAAAAGGACAAGCGCGTAGTTCCGCAGGATCTTTTTCCGGCGGCCACCATTGAAAGTTTTGCCATTCATAAAACGTTTTCACCCGAACTCTATTCCGATTTCGCGGGCGGATCCGTGGAATTGATTACCCGGGGAATCCCGGAAAAAGCATTTTTGAAATTATCCATTGGAACCGGTGGAACGGATTTTTCCGGAGATGCAAAATTTCTGAATTGGGGAAATGACCAATTAACCTATGACGGCGGGAATACTTACTGGGGCATAGATGACGGCACCAGAAGCTTGCCGAAGGGATTCTCGACTTCCATTCCCGGTATCAGTGATAAAGATGTGGACCAATACCATGCGAAAGGGTTACCAGGGTATACGACCAAGGAACGACTGGACTATGCACTGAAACTGCGCAATATCTATGCGATCGATACAACTCGGATTCTGCCTTATCAAAATTTCTCGCTTTCATTTGGAGATGTACGCACTAGAAATGAGGACACCAGGTTCGGGTATTTGGTTACGGCGGGATTCAAGAACAAATACATTGAAAAAGATATTCGAAAAATCAGCCTGATTTCCGTACCCACAGGATATGACTCGACCTATATCCATTCAATCATCGGAAAAGTCACCTTCCATGTTATTCCTACGGATACCATGCCTGGCTTTACCGGCGATACGTTGGATGGATTGCCCGTACCGAATATGCGACAACTTCAGAAACTGGATACAGGCGTCAGCTCGCGCATTGCAACGGGTACGTATGAGGCCATATTGTCCGGCATGGCGGATTTTGGTTATTCGAGCCCGGACAATAAAATATTTTGGAAAAATTTCTTCGTTAATATCGGTACCGATGAAGCTTCCAAAAATCATAGCAAGGCTTTTCCAGGCGGAAGGCAGGACAATCCGGTTGAGGAAGGATATCTCTTAAACTTCAGTCAGCGAAGCCTCTTAGCCTCCCAAGCCGGTGGCGGACATTATTTAGGATTGGGGCCACTGGACTCGGTTGCTTGGGCCTCCGGTTATTCGCATAGCCAAGGCACTGCGCCCGATAGCAGGCGCTATAAATATTACGGAGAAACCGATACAACCGTTAATACCTATGCCAATAACGATATCTGGGGCACGCGGATTTTCGAGACGCTAAACGAAGACAATTTCTCTGCAAGGGTGGATCAATCGCTCGTGATGCCGCCGGAAATTTTTAGGCGCGATACACTCTTTACAGGCCCTGGATTTATTTCACACTTAAGGTTGCCGACGGCCCAGACCGGCCAGTTCGCGACTCTTCGCAGCCGTGATTTTTCCGCTTCCCGTTATCAATATGGAGCTGTTCAGCAAGCTCAAAAAAACCAGACTCTGGAACAAATACGGGATCCAAAGCGATTGACCTTGGATATTTTGGATCCAACCCATCCCCAAGATTTTTCTACAGCGCCCAAAAGCTATGATGAATATTCAGCCTCGGAAAGAGTTGCAGGAGGTTATGCCGCCACCAACTTTGGGTTCTCGCTGCTACGATTCCCGTTGACCTTTGATATTGGAATTCGGTATGAAAATTATCATTTGCATCTTAAAGCTCCCTATACCGGCCAGAACTTCGGAACGGATTTAGACAAAATCGCCGCTGCCGCTAGGACCGTCGATTTGGATGAAAATTCTTTCTTCCCGACTCTGGGCATGAG
>JAYSRH010000030.1:0-5479 GCA_043721115.1 Fibrobacteria bacterium
TGCAGCCATCCGCGGTCTTGAGTCCGGACAAGGTGGTCATCTCCCACCTGGGTTTGGGCATTCTTCTGAAGCCCTGGAACTTGCCAGTCAAGTACATGCCTATGAATTAAATCTTATGGCCGGCCGTGATGGCCTACGGACCTTGGCAGCTAATATGGAAGTGGCTTCCAAGTTCTACAGCCCGGCGGAGCATGCCAAGTTGCGTGAAAATCTGAAACTGTATTTACTGCTGACCACCGAAGGCCGCACCCATTTCAAGGAAATCAAAGCCAAGGAACTGTCTTCTTTATTGGCTCCAGCCTGGGCCCAGGAATCGATGCACAAATACGGGGCGGAAAACCTAGCCGCCAATTTGGAAACCGGGCTTGAAGATCATGCCAATTACTATGCCGAACGTTTTCTCGACGGAAAAATTCCCGCACTGGATCGCGGAGATGCCAATTTGGTTAAGGCCACTAGGCAAAGTCTGGTGGGCACACCCAGTATTGAAGGCTTATACGCCTCCATAGTTGGGGCTGAAGATGCCGCCCGCGATTTGACCATTACCGAAATGGGAATACCCGCTGATGCTGCGCTTAAAAGCGGCGGTAAAGTCCGGGGGTTCTACACCAAGGCAGCTTTTGATGACGATGCTATGGATAAACTTGCGCAAGGTGCCGAAGAACCACATCAACGCGACTGGGTATTGGGGGAAGGTGCTGTCACGACATTACCTCCTGAAATGCAAGATCAAAAGCAGCTGTACCGCGCATTGGTTGACAAGTATTATCAGGAATATGCCGAGGAATGGCTGCGTTTCTTGCAAAGCCTTTCGGTTCGTTTACCCCAGGATCCGGGACAGGCTTCCGGCAAACTCAGTGGATTTGCCTCAACTACCCAAGGACTACCTGCAGTGTTGTCTCGGTTGCTGATTGAAGTCAACTTACTGGCACCACCATCCGCAGCAGTCGGGGCTGCCGAAAAGAAAATGGGAAAACTCGGTAAACTCGCTTCCATGGCCATGGAAGCCCGCGATGCCGATAAAAAACTGTTGAAGGACCGCTTTAAATTTGTGGAAGAGTTGAATGGTGGCCCTGCTGGAGCCGGATTGTTGCAGGACTATTTTGGATCCGTGCGCGGCCTTTCAGAAGTGCTGTCCAAGCTCGCCCAAGGTGGCGAGAACGGTACCGATGTCATGGATGCGGCCCAAGCCCTATTTGCCGGAAAGTCCGAAAGTCCTCTCAATACATGCTGGAATGAAGCCAACAAAATCAGAACCCGGTATGAAGGCCAAACTTGGCTGCCTCCCTTATTAGAAACACCCGTGCGCAATGTAGCCAGTTACTTAGGTGCAGCAGCCGGCAACCAACTCGATGCAGCCTACAAGAGCAAGGTGCTCGCTTTCTATACGCAAAATCTTAAGGGCCGTTATCCACTGCTTAAAGCCGGTTCGCAAGAAGCCAATCTGGAAGACTTAAAAGCTTTCTTTGGTCCGGACAAAGGTGCCTTCCCACTTTTCTTTAATGGCAAACTACTCCCCTTCGTCAAAGTTGAGGATGATGTGGTTTCCGCCAAACATTGGAATGGTATTCGCATTGCCTTCAACCCAGCCACGCTCACGGGAATATCCAAAGCCTTGGCTGTGAGCAAGCGTATGTATTCCGATGCGGGCTTGCGGGTTTACAATATTAACATCAGCTTGTTGGAGACGCGCAATTCCGCTCGCGTCACTTTTAGAATCGGTGACGACAAAATCTCCGTTAAGCCGGGAGAAGTCCAAGTCCGACAGACTTTCCGTTGGCCCACTGAAAACAGTTATAAGGGCGCGGAGATTATGGTTGACAACATCAACGGAGGCTCACAAGGCCGCCGAGTGGATGGCCCTTGGGGCTTTCAGAAACTTTTGGATGGCGCGCGCGCTTTGAATCTCAGAACCGGCGGACTCACGGCCAAATGGCGTTTCAACGTTGCCCAGAAGTACGATGTGGATGTCGCCATCGAAGGGAATATTCCCGATCGCGATAACCCCTTTACCTCCCCTGAATATTATCATTTCGACTTGCCTGCTACGCTCATAACCGGAGACGGGGATTCGCGAACCAGCACCAACACTCCCTGATCCATTGAAATCCGGAAGGAGGAACCCCGCATGGCTTCTTTGCTCGAAGATCTCCTAAAACCTATTAGCGACGCCTCCTTCTGCGGAGAGGACGGCAGTTATGATGCCGATTTCGAAGCAGCCCGCGGCGAGGCGGATAAAAGCTCCGAGAACAATTTTACGGTGATGGAGGAAGCGTCCAAGCGGTTCCTACTGAAAAAGTCCAAGGATATGCGGGTACTGGGGTATCTGACCTGGTCTACAGCCGTCAATTCCGGCGCCGATGCCTTGGCGGAAAGCGTGATTGCGTATTGTAAACTTGTGATGGAACATTGGGACGAAATCCATCCCAAACGTCCCACCGCGCGTACGAATACTTTGAAATGGCTAAACGGCGAAAGATTGCTGACCATCCTTGGTGGTATCTCGACCCATGGGACCTACGAACTCCTACTAACCGCCTCCGAAGAGTTGGCTAAACTCATTGCCTTTTGTGATCAGAAATTTCCTGAAGGTGCGCCATCCTTTATGGGCTTCACGAAATTTGTTCGGGAGCTGGTAGAAAAAAACAAACCCAAGCCCATCGAAGAGCAGCAGACGCAGACCTCATCCGAAGCAGCACCCGTCAGCACCGGACCGGGCGTTTTGGGTTCCGTTGATGATTGCTTCATGGCCATGCAAAATGCGGCGAGTTTTTTAAGTACGGAAAACCAAGCGAATCCGTTTCCCTATCGTATCATGCGCATGCTCAAATGGGAGCCCATTGAAACGCCTCCGCCCAGCACGGGCGGGAAAACCATGGTCCCCGCGCCCTACTCCGCCACGGTGGAAGCCTTCAGAAATTTATTCCAAGAGCAACTTTGGCCGGATTTAGCCAAAAATGGAGAAGATGCTTTTTCAGCCGATGGCATGCTTTTCTGGTTTGATTTACAGCGCTTTATTTGTACGGCACTCATTGGAGTTGGGCCAGAATTTGCCCCGGCTACCAAAGCCATTCGAATTGAATTAGCCCTATTACTGAGTCGTTTGCCTACCTTGATAGACTTGGCTTTTGATGATGGCACACCTTTCGCAGATGCGATGACAAAAGAATGGATTCAAACCGAGGTCTTTCCTGTTCTGGGTGGAAGTGGCGGCGGTGGGACTGCACCCATTAAGAAAAAAGGGGATGTTGGGGAAGAACAGAAACAAGCCTCCACCCTACTCGGCGAAGGCAAGCTCGACCAAGCCTTGAATGTGTTACGTACCGGCGTAGCCAATGACTCCAATGAAAAGAACAACTTTGACCGCAAATTGATAATGGCTGAATTATGCTACAAAAGCAATAAAATGAATATTTCCAAGGCATTGATTGACGATTTATTAGTCGCCATCGAGCAATATGCCTTGATTCGCTGGGATACTGAATTGTGCGTATCGGTTTATGCCCTTTCTCAAAAGGTCTACCTCGCCCTTTCCGAATCCGCAGAAGAGGGACTCAAACACATTTTCAGGGAAAAAGCCCTTGCGGTACATGCCCAAATATCTAAATTGGACCCCGTACTAGCCTTGGTAACCGACATCAAATAATGTTGCTACCTTACCGACTTTACTTTTTATAGCCCAACTAATCAGGAGAAAGCAAATGGCAGGCAGTTTCCAAAACGAGATCCCTCCGGCACGCGTAAACATTAAACTCGATATCGATAAGGGTGGAGCCCAGAAAAAAACGGAGCTCCCCTTTAAGATGTTGGTTTTAGGCGACTTTTCCCAAAAGGGTGACTCCACGCGATTGGTGGACAAAGAAAAAATCAATATCAATAAAGACAATTTCAATCAGGTGATGGAGTCGATGGATCTGGGCCTCAATATGAGCGTCGAGAACAAGATCAATCCAGGTGGCGGCGACATCAAGGTCGACCTCAAGTTTAAGAACATGAAGTCCTTTGATCCTCTGGAAATCGTAAAGCAGGTTCCGCAGCTTTCCAAATTATTGGCGGCGCGGAATTTGATCAAGGATTTGAAATCCAATCTGATGGACAACAAAGAGTTCCGCAAGAAACTCGAAGCCATCATGCAGGATCGCGGCGCCATGGACAGCTTGGTAGCCGAATTGGACAAGATTGTACCCATGGGCGAAGGCGGCGATGATGCTGCCAAACCTGCTTAATTAACATCCAGGTAAAACGAGAACAAGGAGAAAAAATGGCAGAGGAAAAGAAATCCCTAGTCAACGAGATCCTGGAATACATGGACATCAAGGCCGCGCCGGATAAACCCGTCGACCTTATGCTGTTCCGTGAAGAACAAGATTTCGGTGATGTGGAAGCAAATAAACGTGTTACTGCGGCATTGCGCGTCTTTATCGGAGCTATTGCCGAAAGCAGCACCACCGTTGAGAAAATCGACAAAACCGTTTTGGATCAGCAAATCGCTGCACTGGACGAAAAGCTGTCCTCGCAGTTGGACGCTATCCTGCACCATCCCGAATTCCAGAAATTGGAATCGTCTTGGAAGGGAGTCAAGTTCCTGGTTGACCGTACCGATTTCCGCAAGAATATTAAAATTGAAATGCTGGATATTGCCAAGGCAAACCTGTTGGAAGATTTCGAGGATGCTCCCGAAACCATTCAGACAGGCATGTACAAGCATATCTATACTCAAGAATACGACACCCCCGGTGGCGAACCCGTTGGAGCCATTATCTCCAATTACGAGTTCACCTCTAAGCCGCAGGATATCAGCCTGTTGCAAAACATTTCCAAGATCTCCGCGTCGGCCCACTGTCCTTTCATCGGCTCGGTAGGCGCCCAGTTCTTCAATCGCAAGAACGCCAGCGAGCTCCCCGCCATTGAAGATTTGGCCAATTATATGGAAAGAGCCGAATATTTGAAGTGGAAGGCTTTCCGGGAATCGGAAGACTCCCGCTATGTTGGCTTGGTGTTGCCACGCTTTTTGCTTCGCCTCCCGTATGGCCCAGACACCGTTCCGGTAAAGGAATTTGTCTATAAGGAAAAGGTCACCGGTGACCAGCACGACAAGTATCTCTGGGGCAATGCCACATTCTCCTTAGCAGCCAACCTCAGCCGCTCCTTTGCGGAAAATGGTTGGTGCGTGGGCATCCGTGGACCGGAAGCCGGCGGCAAAGTCGAGGACTTACCTATTCATCTCTATGATGTAGGCCGCGGCAACCAGATGAAGATCCCCACCGAAATTTTGATTCCGGAAACCCGTGAATTTGAATTTGCGAACCAAGGTTTCATTCCCTTGAGCTTTTATAAGAACCGTAATTATGCCTGCTTCTTCTCGGCTAATTCCGCTCAGAAGGCCCAGCTTTATGATGACCCTGGAGTAACCGCCAACAGTCGCATCAATTCGCGCCTACCTTATATATTCCTCACATCTCGTTTGGCGCACTACCTT
>JAYSRH010000031.1:0-5466 GCA_043721115.1 Fibrobacteria bacterium
ATGATCATTATTACTGGGATAACCTATGGAGTTTGGCGGGCTTGGAGGCAGCAAAATGGGCGGCCGAAAAATTAGGTCACACCAACGATTTCCTCTGGCTCCAAGATTTGCTTTTGGATTATCGCGGCGACCTGGCTGCCTCCATGGATTGGGCCTGGATAAAATCCGGAAGAAAGGCTTTACCCTGTTCTCCCTACCGTTCCTTGGATTCAGCCGCCATTGGAAATCTTGTCGGGCTATCCCCCTTGAATGTAATCGATACCGACGAGACTTGGATCCAGGGAACTTTAGATTTCTTGCTTGAAAACAATCTACGCGATGGACTTTTTTTCCAGCGCATAGTCCATACCGGATTGAACCCTTATCTTTCTGCGCAATTGGCCAGGACCATGATGGCACTGGGGGATCCACGTTGGATCGGTATTTTGGAAGCCTTGCTGCAACGCGCATCTCCAACCTATACTTGGCCGGAAGCCATTCATCCCCGCATGTATGGCGGCTGCATGGGAGACGGTGACCATGGCTGGTCTGCGGCTGAATTCTTGAATTTGATCCGTGACATGCTGGTTACCGAAAGAAGCGGATCGCTTTTGTTGGCTGAAGCGGCACCTGCGAAATGGTTCAAGTCCGGTTTACGCCTCGAAGTGTTCGCCGCGCCCACCATCCATGGAACTGTGAATTACTGCTTACTGCAAGGGTCAGTTTCCGCGACATTGTCTTGGGGCATAACCCGCTCCGCCTTTCAGGATCCAGTGCCCTTATATTTCCATCTCCCGGCAAGTTCCGGTTTAAATCCAGGAATTTCGTGCACGGAGGTGGCTGGAATTTTCAAAATACTGCTCCCCACGGATTCTGGAGAACTCACATTTTTCGCTTCACGAATCCGTGGAGGTGGTTCAACGCAACCACCGGACTTAATGAATGCCGCGGAGTCACCAGTTAATCATAGTCAAAGGATAAGAAATGCATAATCCTCAAAACTTCCGCTCCGAAATCCGCCAAGACCTAGAGGCTTTTGTGAGGCGGCAGGAAGCTGTATTGGGTGGAGTGGACGGTGAAGACGTCATGAAAATTGATTTGCATTGTCACGATCGAAATAGCGACGTACCGGATGAAACCCTAGGGCGACTCCTACGTATTCCGGAAACCTGGCTACCTACCTCAAAGTTGGTCCGCACCCTTAAAGCCAATGGGGCCGATGCCTTAACCATTACCAACCACAACAATGCCCGTAGCTGCTGGCAAGCCCTAGACCGGGGCGAGGATATCCTATCCGGCGCTGAATTCAGCTGCACAATGCCGGATATCGAGGTGGGCGTGCATGTGCTCACTTTCGGCTTTACGCCGAATCAAGAATCTAAACTCAATCACTTGCGCAAGGATTTGTACCGGTTTCTGGAATTCACGGCCGCAGAAGATATTCCCACGGTCCTGGCTCATCCTTTACATTTTTACAGCCCCAAAGGCGTGCCTTCCTTGGAATTGATGGATCGATTTGCTGTGCTCTTCGAAAGGTTCGAAGGGGTAAACGGCCAGCGGGATTCCTGGCAGAATTTACTCACGATAACTTGGTTGGAAGGTTTAGACCAGGAAGCGATTGAATCCGCGGCCAAACGAGTGGGAATCAAACCGGATGCCTATTGCCGTCGGCCTTTCAACAAACGGATCACGGGCGGTTCAGATTGCCATATGGGAATTTTCCCAGGTTCCACGGGTACGCTGCTTAGAGTGCCTGGCTGGCGCACCAAAGACGAGAGCCGCTCCCAACTTGCCTTGGCAGCGCTACGAGACGGCGACATCGCGCCTTACGGCAGCCATTGTGAAGAGGAAAAGCTAACTGTCGCTTTCCTGGATTTTTTCTGCCAAGTGGCCTTACATATGGAAGACCCAGGATTGCTTCGCCTGCTCCTCCATAAGGGAACGACCACCGAAAAACTCCAAGCCCTAGCGATTTCCAATGCCATGCTGGAATTACGCCGCCACCGGTATACTTCGAAATTCCTCGGTCTATTCCATGAATGCCTGCAAGGGAGAAAACCCGGCTGGTTTACTTCCTTAATGACGAGTCAAGACTATAAACCTTTGCTGGGTCAAATGGAAGCTATTGCTACTGCACGGGCTCAATCACCAGAAAGACTGGTTCAAGTGCTCGGTGTTGCTTTGCCGGCCATGTTCGATCAGTTAACCCGTCTTTTGACGGACCGCATAAAGGCCAAGGTTCGAAAAATGGAAGACAAGGGCGTGAATATTGCCTCATCGGAATTAATCGGAAAAATAGAACTGCCCACCCACTTCCGCTCGCTATTTGGAGTCGATGGAGGTTCTCAGAGCAAGGACATCGGCGGCATTGATATTGGCAAGCTCAGCGATGGTCTTCCCTTTCCAGCTTTAGCCGCCGGCGTGCTCGGAGGCGCGGCCTTCGCCGCTTCCAAGGTGCTATATGGACATCGATCTTTTCTGCAGGGTCTCTCGGAACGGCTTGGCCGTTATCAACATCCCAAACGCATATTGTGGATCACCGATACGCTCGAAGATAGGAATGGCGTCTCGCATGTATTACAGAACATGCTCGGGGAAGTCAGGCGTAAAAACCTGCCCATTGACTTTCTGGCCTGCGCAACCGGCAAAGAAAACGGTTTAACCAGCGGCAGCCACCTCCAGATTATCCCAGCGGTCTCGGAATTCACCTTGCCTTTTTACCAGGATCAAATCATCCGCATGCCGGGAATGCTGGAATTACAAAAAACCTTCTTAGAAGGCGGCTATGACCGGATTATCTGTTCAACGGAAGCACCCATGGGATTGTTTGCCTTATACTTGAAACATGCCTTCAACGTACCGGCTTATTTTTATGCCCATACCGATTGGCTGGACTTCGCCCGTCGCACGCTAAAATATGATCAGCATAAATTAGATCGACTTCGTCGCTTTTTACGGGCTTTCTACCGAAGATTCGATGGAGTTTTTCTCCTCAATACCGAGCAAAAGGAAAATTTCGCCTCTGCAGCCATGGGCCTGGTCCCCGAACGACTTCACCTGACCGCCCACTGGGCGGATGCGCGATTCCACCCCCGGAACGTCAGCCGCAAGGATATTTATCCAACGGCTGAAGGACCGGTAGTCCTGTATTCAGGACGCCTTAGTGAAGAAAAAGGCGTGTTGGAAATCCCCGATATCATTCGTTGCATCCAGGCCAATATACCCAGCGTCAAAATTGCCTTTGCCGGAACCGGTCCTTGTTTAGACCGCTTGAAAACACTTTGTCCAGATGCGATTTTTCTCGGTTGGTTGGATGCCGATAAACTTGCGGAAGCATACTCCGCAGCCGATTTACTCTTGCTGCCGTCCTGGTTCGATACCTTCTCCTGTTCACTCCTGGAAGCCCTCGGCTGTGGTCTCCCCGCCGTGGCTTTCAACACAAAGGGTCCCAGAGATATTCTGGCGGATGAAAAAGGCGGCATACTGGTAGAGAGCGCCTCGGAAATGGCCTCAGTTGCCACGCATCTCCTAGAATCACGGGAAAACCTACTCCTCATGAAGTCACAAGCCTTGTCGCGAGCAGCGGACTATCATGCCAAAACCATTATGCATGGAATGTTGCAAGATATGGATTTGTCCGATGGGAAGCCTGCTCGGCGCAAAGTTTCAACTCGCTCGAGAACAAAACGTAAGCCCTCCGCCTTGGATATTTCCCAAGAGGAAAACCACGCTTTTCTCGGGGAACTTTTTTCTCTAATGGGTGTAGAGCAAGGATAGCCAGGGAATACAATAATTCTAAATGGGCAAGCGGTTTATTTTTTCTAGCCCAGTAGAGACGGCTTGATGTAAGCTCTGAGCAAGTTCCTTTCTATCAAAACTTCGCACCGGTTCGCTGGAAAATTGAATGACGGCACTCATACCGGCCATAGTGAAGAGTTGAATAAAATGGGGAAGCATGGTCTTATCTCCCCACCAGCACATCGACTCAGAGGCCTTTATACAGCCCTGCGGAGCGATGTAGCGAATGGAAGCGCAATGAACCGGCATCCCTCGGTCGGCGGGAAAGCACAATAAGGAGGAGCGAAACGGAGCCACCTTCCGCCCATCCGTGCTCGTGCCTTCGGGGAAAAGCGCCAAGCTCCCGCTGGAAGAAAAATGCTCCTGAATCCGATCATTAACCCTTTTGTTATCTCGCATGGATTCTCGGTCAATGAAGAGTGTGCCTGAAAGTGTAGCCAAGGTTCCAAACAACGGCCATGAAGCCACTTCAGATTTTGCCACAAACGTGCACGGCAATTGGGACGCTATCAAAGGGATATCAAGATAGCCTAGATGATTGGTCACCAGAAAAAAAGGGTTTGTCGGCTTAGGGCCCTCCAGCGTGACTTTCAATCCTAGTAACCTTAGCGTTACCTTACTCCAAAGCATGCTATATCCAGCAGCAATCCTGGCTCTATTCGCCTTTGCGACCAATAGCCTCCGAAGGATCCAAATAGAAATGACGAATCCTGACCAGGCTAAGAAAAGAGCCAGACGGGCCCCGGTCGAGATTTTATTTCGTCTCAACCCAGCATTTTCCTAAACACACCCTCCGGCATGGCATGGGTATCCAAAGCGACCAGGAAATCAATGGTTTTAAAGTGACGATCCAATGCGGGTTCGCCGCATACCAAGGCGCCCAAATTCAAATATCCTTCGAACAGTCTTGGTATCCTCGGGGTACCCGCACTGAAGATTTCGATGGGTTCCGCTACACAAGCGTAATCTGGTTTTGGCCATGCATAAAGGGTGGGATGAATCTGGTCCGCTTTCATAAGTTTTTCGTAAAGCGCAAGCCCTTCAGACGGATCCTGACTTGTCAAAGAACAACAGCCGAAAAGATGTCTTTTGCCATTCCAATCCATATACCGCGCTAAACCTCTCCAAAGCAATTGCAAAACCCTTCCATTCCGGTGTTCACGACCAATGCAGGCACGGCCTACTTCAACGCAAACGTCCAAAAACGTATTCGGAAATTCTTCAAGGTAGAACTCTTGTTGGGAATAAAAACCCCGGTGCAATAAAGCCATGGCACCAGTTTGGATACGGTATGTTCCCACAACCGATCCACTGGAGCGGTGTATGACCATAAGGTGATGGCATTGCGAGTCGAACTCGTCTATGTCGCGACTGGTATCGAATGAAGAATCCAAACCTTCTCCCAACTCCAGGTTGTACACTTCAAAGCGAAGCCTGCAGATCGCGTCCAGGTCTTCACCGCTCTTCGCGAAACGAAGGATATACTCCCCGGATTCCACCGTGGTTGGTGGTATACCGCCGCGGTTCGAAGGATATTCACGGATAGGTAAAAGTGTTTCTTCTGGTTTTCTAACGTATCTGGATTGATTTGAGCGGTTAAAAACCGAATTTTCATAAAGTGATTTTCCGATGACATTTGCGTTTAATTTCTGCATGCCAAACCTCTTTCTGGATACATGGCGTTCTGCC
>JAYSRH010000032.1:0-2188 GCA_043721115.1 Fibrobacteria bacterium
GCTTCACATACTCAAGGCCACGGGCCTGAGACAAGCCTGCTTCGAGTTGCACAGTACATTTAGCTGCAATCTCATCGGCTTCTTCACGGGTTACGCCACCGAGTTTGAGCAAATGATCCAAGTAGCCTTCGCGGACGGATTTCCTATTGGCTATGGCAGTATAAAGTTGCGGCTGGGTAAAGCTTGGTTCGTCACCTTCATTGTGACCACGACGACGATATCCGTACATGTCGATAACCACATCTTGTTTAAATTCTTGGCGGAAATCCATGACGAGATGGATCACCGTGGCCACGGCTTCCGGGTCTTCACCATTGACATGGAAAATGGGAATCTGAAGCAGCTTGGCTACATCGGTGGCATACGTGGAGGAGCGGCCGTCTTTGGGTGAAGTGGTAAATCCGATTTGATTGTTGAGAATGATATGCAAGGTTCCGCCGATGGTATACCCCGGCAGTTCACTCATGTTGAGGATTTCCTGAATAATGCCTTCGCCGGCAAAGGACGCATCTCCATGGATAAGTAAGGCCAAACCTCGTGTGTGGGTAGCATCCTTGACACTATCCTGTTTGGCCCGAAGCCTGCCCTGTGCCACCGGATTCACGAATTCAAGATGACTGGGATTGAAACAGAGGGAAAGGTGAATCCTGTTTCCATTGGTGGCGTGCCAGGTTGAACTAAAACCTAAATGGTATTTCACATCTCCACGACCAAGGCTAACCTTTGGATTTTTGTCTTCGAACTCGTTAAAAATATCTCGGGGTTGTTTACCCAAAATATTGACCAATACATTAAGGCGACCCCGATGTGCCATCCCCAGAACGATTTCGTCGATATTCTGGGATCCCGCTTTTTCGATGGCGAGGCCGAGCAAGGGGATTAGGCTTTCGGAGCCTTCAAGCGAAAAACTTTTCGCACCCAAATATTTCTTTTGTATGAACTCCTCCAAAATAACCGCATCAGTCAGGCGTGCGAGGATTTTGAATTGTTGGTCACGAGAAATGTCGCAGTGGTTTTCCGTGGCCTCCATTCGATCCGTGAGCCAATCTCGCACCTTGGGATTATCAATATGCATGAACTGCACGCCAATGGAACGGCAATAGGTATTTTTCATCCTATCCAAAACTTGACGCAAGGATGGCGAATGATTTCCGTGAATAGTGATGGCTGAAACAGGCCGATCCAGATCGCTATCTGTAATTCCAAAGAATCCCGGTTCGAGATCGGCAATATTCCCTTCTGGGGGATGGCCTAAAGGATTGATTTGTGCGAAGATGTGCCCTCTTACTCGATAGGCTCGCACCATTTGGTCTACGCGATCCTGAAGAGCCGCCGCTTCGCTCAAAGGGGCCTTATCCGTCGGTAGACTTTCGAAATAAGTTTGCCAATCCTTGGTTACTGCCGTTGGCTTCATGAGAAAATCTTTGAAAAGGGCTTCCACATAGCCCAGACTCAATTCATTTGGATCTGTGTTCGGCATTAACCCATTTCCTCTTTTAGATCCCCAGTAGTTTTCGCTTGGAAGGATGACGAAGCAGTTCGATTGAAGAAGTGCGAATCTGACGCACTCGTTCGCGGCTCAAATCCAACTTTTCGGAAATTTCCCTTAAAGTGTATATCGTACCGCAACCGATCCCAAAACTCATCCTTAGAACCTCTGCTTTTCTGGGGTCCATTTGGTCCAGAACTTTGGCAATTCTTTTCCGAAGCAAATACGTTTTCGCAGATCTGTCACTGGACTCGCCATTGGTGTCTTCAAGGGATTCTTCCAGGCTTTGTCCATCTCCGTTCCAGGTATTGTTCAGTGACTTTGGTGGAGCCGTCAGCACTAGGCATTCCATAACCAGTTGATCCGCAATGCCCAAATTTTGAGCAACTTCCATTTGATCCGGCTCGCGTCCCAATTTTTGCGTGAGTTTTTGGGTTGCTTTTCCAACTTGTCTTATGGATCCGATACGGCTCGGGGAAATATTCAGAAAACGGCTTTGCTCGGCCAATGCCACCAAAATCCCTTGTCGGATCCACCAGACTGCGTACGAAATAAAACGGCAACCTGCATTGCCATCAAAGCGTTTAGCGGCTTTGATCAGGCCAAGATTGCCTTCATTGATTAAATCGCCGAAGGACAAGCCCTGGTTCCGGTAGTTTTTGCAAACGGCGACCACAAATTTGAGATTGGCCTCGACGA
>JAYSRH010000033.1:0-5446 GCA_043721115.1 Fibrobacteria bacterium
AAACTGAATCGGTATGTCATGTCACACACCACTTTTAATGGCCGCCCTTTCAGTAGCACCATGACAGGTGGAGGACTTTTAAAAGTTTCTCTTGTTAATCTTCTCATAGTCATTGGCACCTTGAGCTTTGGTTTCCCCATAGCCGTTAATCGGATGTATGCCTATTTCTTTTCCAATATTACCTTAGATGCGCAGCCTGAAAATATTGCGGCAATGGCCTCTGAAATGGATACCGGTGCCTCGGCACTAGCATCTGGATTGGAAGAAGCGGCGAATGTTTTCGATACTCTTTCCGGCATGATCTAATCCGTGACGGAATTTTTGGGCCAGCTTTTTGATGGAACGAGCACAACGCCCCGCGTCGTTGGAATATCGATTGCCACTGAAGGATTAACATTACTGGATACGAATGGAGGGGCCGCCTTAACCTTCCAGTATCATAAGATTCTGGGACTTGAAAAGACCGGTGGGGGATTTCGCTGTAGCCTCCCCATGCAGATCTCGAAAGATTCTGTGGCTTGGGTTTTAGAATTTACCGATGCGTCAATTTATTTGGCGCTAAGCCAGCGCATCGCCCAGACGCATGGACCTACAAAACGTGGCTTTGCGAAATTATCCAAATTGCCTATCTGGAAATTGTTGGTCTTGACCCTAATTGGTCTTGGGCTGTTTTTCACTTTTGTATTTGCGGCGTTGCAATATGCATACAGGCTCACACCCATAGCATACGACATTCATCTGGGACGAAAAGTAGACTCGACGTATTCAAAATTCTATGAATCGTGTCACACCCCGGAACTCGATACTTTTTTTCAAAAATCCTTAGGTCGCCTGGCCTTAACTTCGGATCATTTTCCACACCGAGTCCTCATTCTAAATGATCCCACAAAAAACGCCATGGCCCTGCCCGGTGGAACAATTTATGTTTACCGCGGCTTGCTTGAAAAGAGCACCAGTCCAGATGAATTGCTTGGGGTTATCAGTCACGAAATTTCCCACTCCGAGCTACGGCACACCGTGCGACAGATTATCCAAAGCACCGGCATTTCCTATCTCATAACATTAACCATTGGTATGGCCATAGACGGCATGGACCTGCTTGAGGGCTTGGAGTCCACACTAGAAATGAGTTCCATTCTGCTTACCTTGCGTTATTCCCGGGGTTTTGAATCCGAGGCCGACTCACTGGGCATCATTCGTATGCATCATGCCCACCTCAAAGTGGGTCCGCTAGACACCTTGCTCACACGATTAACCCCTAAGCCGCGCCCACGCGATCGGATTTTCGCCTTGTTCTCAACGCATCCCCTGAGTCAGGAACGGTCGCTACGATTTACAGCTGCGCAGTCCCAGGAAACCTTTCCAATCGATACCGTATTCGCCTTGGAGCGAAAAAACTGGAACGCCATTAAGCGGAGTTGCCCGGATCCAAAAGACTCCATTCCACTTTGGAAAAAATTTCTTCAGTGATTTCCATCCAGCCCCTTGCCCTCAATGATCCTCCGGCACTGCACGATCCAGTTTTTGAAATCCCACAGGCACCTTCACATAAAAAGGATCGCGCCGCCAATGCGGATTGTCCTCCACATCCTTAACCCGAATCTCTAACAAAAGTCCTGCGCGGGAATAAAGCCTTGTTCTTCGCGGCACTGGCCGACCCCTCATTACCTTATAGTCTCCATACTCTATCCGAAAAGCCGAATCCTCACGCACCACCTCCACAACCAATCCCGTTTTTTTCTCCAGACTCGCCGTCCAGCGCTGACCACGAGCTGTATAACTCACCAAGCCACCTACTTTAAGTTGGAAATCCCCAGTAAGCCCCCGGCCATCTCCACTGCCTCCAGAATACCCAGGGAAAAAATCGCCCCACAGAAATGCAAACACATCGTGCACGGATACTTCCCGAATTCCCAGGTTCCCAAATTCAACATGTTCCCCAGTATCCGCAGCAAAAGTCTCGCGGTCAAACATCACCAAAGTCCAACTGTTTTCCACCCACAAAAAACTGGCTGCCACCATCCCCGGAAGCCCAAATAAATCCAGCTTATACCGCGACCTAGGCCGACAAGAAAAAACCGCCGATACCGAAGACTTTTTCCCGCCCCCATAAGCCGTCAATTCCAAATCCGCCCGCACCGAATCCGCCCGCTGGAGTAACGGAGGCGTTTCCCCACGCAACAAAGCCTCTCCCACCGAAAACCGCGGCTTCACCGCACAGCCCATCAAAAGCAGGGACAACAATGCCACTGCAAGCACAACTCGCTTACCACTCAATATCCACAGACGCGAAATCACCCCAGGAATAGTAATCAAAAACCCCACCCCCAAATTCCCATTCCATCTCATCCTATCCCATCCCCTTCCATCCCCTTCCATCCCATTCCAATCATACCTCCTCCTGTCCCAATCCCCTCCCCACCAAAGAAGGGTTCGCAAGCGAACCCTCGCGCTCCAGCGATCCCCTCCCCTTCCTACTCTTACTCTTACTCTTACTCCGAAACCCTCCGCCACCCTTCTAGGCTATATGCTCCAGGTATCGAGGACAGCCAGAGTAGTGCGTGGGTTTGGCCCTGGGTCCGGGACCGAGTCGGCGAAGGTCGAGGCAGAGCTGGACGGGCCCGGCTTCCAGCAGCGCACTGCGGGAGACCCCTGTTTAAAGAACTTGCTCGCGCGTTACGGAGAATCCAGACCCCAGCGAACCAACCGTCCAGCCAATTAACCCACAGCCACGATTAGCCGAGACCGCAGCCGTCCGAGGCTCCGGGCCCCGGGCCAAACCCCCGAAGAACCCATCCTACCTCAACCCCAGCAGCACACACCCAACAAAGCTTCAGTTCAGCTTTCGATGCGCCATCTCATGGTCCGGATCCAGCTTAAGGATAAGCCGCCACTGCTCCGTTGCCTCCTCGGTCAAACCGAGTTGCTCCAAAATCAGAGCATAGTGTTCCAGGATGGTCGTATCCTGCGGGATACGGTCCAAGGCCCTCTCGATAAACTTGCGCGCTTGGGGGAAATCCTTTTTCTGAAAGTAATACCAGCCCTTGGAATCCAGAAAAGCGCCATTATTGGGATCTAGCCAAAGAGCGCGATCGATGAGCGTGCCTGCATAGGCGAGATCCTTATTTTCTTCAACCAGCATATAGCCTAGATAGTTGAGAATGGTGCCATCACTGGAGTCGAGCTTGATGAGTTTTTTCATCACTTCAATGGACTCGGTCTTTTTGCTGAGCTGCTCCAGGGCTACTCCCAATTCAAAAAGCACCCGTCGATTTTTCCCATCAAACGCCAACGCCTTACGGAAGTAGTCTACCCCTTTTTCACGGTATCGTTTGGCGCGTCCCAGCCCCGAATCGGACGCCACAGCAGCCTGTGATTTTTGTACTCCATTTCGATCCGCTTCCAACTTCCTTGCCACCTGGGTGATCACGATGCCCTGTATATAGCAGCCATACCAATCCTTGGCCTCGCCCATTTTGGCAATCAACTCCAATGCTTTTTCTTCCTGCCCTGCTTCTATATATGTGGCGGCCAGCTTCGCCCAATACTCCGGAACCTTGCCATCCAGATCGATTGCCGCTTTCAGCTCCGACTCCGCCAGTCCCGACTCTTTGAGCTCTAGACCGATGGAACCCAGAAAGAAATGATTCACGGGGTTGTCCGGCTGCTCCTTTACAAGCTTTTGGAATATAATCTTAGCTTCCGCAAAACGGCCCTTTTCAAAAAGCAAGGACGCGTATGGGAACAGAAATTCGCGTTCTGCAGGATTCTTTTTGATAAGAACTTCATAGGCCACCGTCGCGGAATCCGATTGACCGGCCAACACCAGAGCACGGGCCTTCTGCAATTCATATTGAATATTATCTGGGTTTTCCTGGGATAGGGTGCGCGCCACTCCAAGCATACTCGAATACAATTCCTGGTCTTCGAAGAAGGACGCGAGCTTCTCACCATAAAGAGTGGTTCCGGTTTTTTCCCATGCGGATCGGTACAAGTCGGCAATGGCATCCACCTTACCTAAGGCCCGAAAGTTTTGAACTTGTTTTTCGACTAGCCGCTCCGGAAAGTCGACCATAGGAAGCAGTTTTTCCATTATAGCTACGTGCTTGGGAATGTCTTTCAGGCTTTCATAAATCGTCGCAAGCGTGTAGAGGAGGTCTTTATCCTCATCGTTGAGCGCGACAGCCTTATTGTAAAAACCCAAGGCATTTTTGATGTCCCCCTTGCGAAGGTAAATTTCCGCCAGCGCCTGGAACTCGTGGCTATCCGCCTGACCCTTATGATCCAGACAACGCAGGCCAATGGTGAGGGACGAATCCAATTTGCCCGCGGACTTGAGCTTATCGGTCAGAAGAAAGCAGAGGTCCCTACTTGCCGTATCATATTCGTAAGCGATTTGATAATAACTCAAGGCCACGGCATCGTTGCCGGCCATTTCCTGTTGCCGAGCCCGCAAAAAAAACTCATGCGCGATAAGCGTCCGCTGCTCCATGCGGATTTCCCGATCCTTTTTTTGGCTTTTAGAGGACCCGCCGATCGAAGCACGCCGCTGATTTGGGGCGCATGCTAACAGCAGCAAGGTTGCCAGGCACACCCAAAGTGTCAATGGAAACCTAAATAGTATGCCTCGGCTTACTGGATAGACCAATGTCGCGCCTATTTCGAGATCACCAGGTTTACAACTTTACCTACATAGCTTTCGCCCACCAGTGGGTTTTGGGCAAGAATGGTGTTGGGGAGATTCCGAGGATCCGACTTCACCTTGATAACCCCTACTTCGAGTCCCAGACTCCGAATTTGGTCTTTGGCTTGGACTAAGGTAAGACCGGTCAAATTAGGCATGCCGCTGGGAGCGGGCGCATTTTCCTGGCTTATTTCTATGTCCACCACTCGACCTTTTTCTACGGTGGCATTCGCTTTTGGAAACGAGCCGATCACGGCTCCTGCAGGAATATTGGACATGCGCACTTCCCGCACCCGCCCCATTTTAAGCCCCAATTGCTGCAAGGTGATTTCCGCCTGTCGTAAGGAGAGGCCGCGTAGAACCGGGACGGTCAGGCTTCTCAATCCTTTGCTGATGCGAACCCATATCCGGCGCCCTTTTTTGACTTCCGTGCCTTCTTGGGGGTATTGGCTCATTATTTTTCCTGCGGCAACGGCATTGCTATAATCGCCTGTCGAATCCAGCATGAAAATAAGGTCTTTGGCTTTCAGTATATCTTTGGCCTTATCGGGTTGCAAGCTGACAAGGGCAGGTACGTGTACCTTACCGAGAAATTTTCCGGCAAAATAAGGCATGACGAGAATATTGGTCAGGAAGTAGGCAACCATACCGATGGCTGCCCACAAAAGCAGGGTAACGAATACGGGCTTTGAAAAAAACCGGGCCAGCACTGATGGAATGATCCTCTCAGGTTTTGAGTTCTTCCTCTTGAAGGATCAGGAG
>JAYSRH010000034.1:0-5432 GCA_043721115.1 Fibrobacteria bacterium
GGCGGAAGATTCCATCAGTGATCCAGTCGATTTTACCGGTGCCGATAAAAGTGCCAATCTTAAAGTGGAAAAATTAGGTTCACAGGTCCCGGAAAATATCAATTTGGAGTTCAAGGTCGATGAACATAGAGCGCTGAATCCGACTGCCATGAATTTTACAGGCTTTTCGGATATTGGATATATAAAAGGAGTCCTTGCGGATGTTGGTAATTTGAAATCCACTTATGGATCGACCCGTTCGGGCACTAATTTTTTGTTTTCCTTACCAACCGCTAATGAAATTCACATGACATATTCAAAAACCGCCTTGCTTGGGTGGTACAAGGATAAAGCGTACAATTGTCAAATTGAATTTTTCCCGAATAAGTGGATTGCAAATGTGGACTTTTCAAAAATTGAAATTGTAGTGGATAAAAACGGATTGGAATTTGCCTTAATTGATAGCAGTCATAATGCGGCACTGTATGCGACCCTTGTCGCATCATTTTATAAATCCTTCAATACCTTGAACATTACGGAATAGCCCAGTGTGTTTATTTTTCGAGAGAAAAGGCGTCCTTGCCTTTCACGATGGGCCTCCGTGCCTTAAAAACCAAAATACCTTTTAGAGATAGAGTTCAAGTTTGCAGGGAAGAACCTCCTGTCTGAGCCCATGCATTTAAACCGGATGTAATCAGTGAATCGACTTCAGATCGAAAGCTGCCAGACGCGTCCGCCGTGCTGTTTCGGTCATTTCTTCGATTCTCCATCCGCTTTTGAATATCATCCACAAAGGTTTGCAAGGAACCGCCCCTTTCCGCATGCTCCAACTGCAGATGTTGGAGCACCTTACTCGCCACTTCCTCTGGATTACCCATATGACCGGTGCGAGAGTGGCGGTGATGCTTATGTTCCGGAATACCGTCCGACGCGACCGGTACAGCCTTGTCGGTGGCACTGGCCCCATCATTCCCAAGTAATCCTCCTAAGGCTTGCATCAGGGCTTTAACCAATCCAGAACCGAATACTCCACCAGATTGCGATTCGTTCTCCTGGGAATCCATTCCCTGCGTCCGGCTTATCCCTTTGCCGGAAATCTGCGCGCCGTCGTCGGAACGCGTCATGGAAATCTGGATTATTCTAGCTTCCAGACTCATCGTGAACGAATCACCATCCTGATTTTGTAAATCGGAAGAACGACTTGCAGTATTAGATGAAGTTCCACTTGAAGGATCAACCAATTTCGGTTTCGGAGGGTCCGTTGAACTTGAATAAATACGCAATTGCGCAGAATACGCCTGAATGGAAATGCTTTCCATACTACTCCTTGAATTAGGGAACTCATGCAGCGCCCCCCAAAAGTCGTATCGGTAATATATTTTGGAATCTTAAATTTATTTTGAAACTAAGGTAGCTTGGAGAGGCCTGGACAAGTTAATGATCACGGCCAATCCACTTATGCCATGTAGAGTTCCCATCCAGAAGCACCCGAATGAACACTATTTGAGTACGATAGTTTCGACCGTCCCAGTGCAGGGTGACTTGATTACCCTTACTATAGCCAGATCCCAGTTCGGAAAGTTTTTCTCCATGCATGCTGAATAGATCCACGGAATATTTTCCAGCACTTGGAAAATCAAGTACCAAGGCAGTTTCAGTGAAATGACGGACCAATGGCCGCTTAACATTTCTTGACTCCAGTGAAACCACTTTGGTAATGTTTACCGCCCAGGAAACATCTTGTTGCATATCCAAAAAATCATCTCTGACCCAGTCCAGCGAGTCTGATTTGCCTCGAAGCCGATCCGAATTTGTATAGTTGAGTACACGGTCAAATGCATGTGCACGTACGGCATGTTGACCAAGAATACTTCCATAATTTCCGGGGTTTAATATCGCTCCGCCGTCCTTAGCCACTAGTTTTTCGTCCACGTACCAATCTACCTGGATCACTGCCGGGTCCACTGTTTTGACTTCAATTCGCATCGGGTTCACAAGTGGAATATTATTGGCAGTGTAACTGTCTAAAGGGCGCACCAGCGCATAGAAGTCATGGATAACTTTTTCTCGCTCTACCGGCGTATGTACTATTGGCGTGGTCTTATAATCCCAAATGTCGGCCATCAAAGTTTTCGTGGAATTTAATTCTCGGTACGCGGAGCTGTTTGCAATTGGATAGATTCCGACTCTCAAATGATTATAGGGTTCCACAAAACCCATCCACCGCTCCCATTTTTTGGTAAGAGAGTTGTTGGTTTTATTTATCCAGTAATCACTACTATTCGTTCCATCGTAAATGTCTCCAAGCCTATGCCAGGCATGTCCAAAAAGGTGTTCGGCAATCATATCCGGATCTAGGGCCGGTGCTGCAATCACCCTATCGCTCCAATTATCGGTATTGGTACCGTCAAGGATTTTATCATGCCCCTTTCCTTCACGGGAAACCACAAAGCGCACATCTGTTGCTGGCACATACGTGTTTATGAATTTCACATAGTAATCCGCATTTTCCTTTGTTTCCCAATTTGTTCCGGCTGGTGGCCCGGATCGAAAGTGTTCAACCCGATACACGTTGAAAAACTTAGCGTAGCGGTGATACTCAGGTAGGGAAAAAAAAGTCTTTATCTGACTCTCTAATTCCGGAATCATGACTGGAGCATCCAGGGCCGTGACCCAACCATCTCCCATTTGGGTTAGGTCGATTCGATTGGTAGAAGGGCCGTTAAAAATTAATGTATCCACCTGCTGAGAATGCACATAATGTGGAAAAAAGGCAGCGAATAAAAAAAGCAGAATCCCAGTATTGGTGTGAAACATAGGGTGAAGATAAAGCGATTTATCACAATTGCTTAACATTTTCAGCAATTCGCCGGGCAAAATTTGGAACTTTGGGTTACAAATGACGACTCCGTTTATTGTCTTGGAATTACCTTTCTATAAACCGGTTTCGGAATACCTTTAGCATGCGGAAAAATATGCAAAAACTCAAGGAATCTCTTTGTTTATGTCTTGCGCTAGGTTGCATTATGACCCAGGCTCAACCTGCCAATCCCATCAAATGGGCCTGCATTGGTAATAGCATTACCGCCGGAGTGGGTGCGGCCACTTCTTACCCAAGTCGATTGGGCACTAAGCTAGGTCCGGCTTTCTTAATTGAAAATGATGGCGTCAGTGCCACAACCTTGCTTAAAAAAGGAGATCTGCCTTATTGGACAAAAGGACGCCTAACCGATGTTTTTGCATTTAAACCGGATATTATCACCATCAAACTGGGTACAAATGATACTAAGCCACAAAACTGGCAGTATGGTGCCAATTTCGCGGCGGACTTGTCAGCATTGATCGATACTTTATCCAGCATTTCAACGCACCCAAAAATATTTTTGGTTTTGCCAGTGCCGATTTTCCCAAATGGTTATGGAATACGGGATTCGATATTGCGAGTGGGTATTATTCCCGTGGTCAATCAAGTGGCCGCAGCCAAAGGATTAAATATTATTGACGTGTACAATCCATTGAAATCATTACCCAGTTTGTTTCCGGATGGTGTGCATCCCAATGATGCTGGAGCCGATTCCATTGCGTCGATAATTTACCGCTCTTTCATGGCTAAGTCCATTCGAGTTGCCTGCGTTGGCAACAGCATAACTCAATACGTTGGTTCTGTCGGTGGAGCCCTTGCGAAGGATGCGTATGCGACCAAATTGAATATGCTGTTGGGCCGTAACTATTACGTGAATAATTATGGGGTCAGTGGCGCATATATGCAGAAGTCGGGACCCTACCCGTATTGGTCCAATGGAATGATTCCGAAAATATTCGCATTTCAGCCGAGTATCATTACCATTAAACTTGGCACCAATGATTCCCGCGCACAGTATTGGAGCAATGACAGATTTATGATCGATTCAAAGGCGATGATCGATACTTTTGCAACCCACATAGCACCCAAGCCTTCCATTTGGCCTTGTCTGCCGATGCCGGCGTGGCAGGTAGGCGGGGTTTGGCCCTTTAGTGGGATAAATGGAAACATCATCCGGGATTCCGTGGTGCCCTCGATTCGAAAGGTTGCCACGCAATTAAGTTTGCCCGTCATCGATGTCTACACACCATTTTTGGCCCTGCAATCCTTGGTCGCAGACGGAGTGCATCCCAATGCTGCAGGCCAGGATACCATTGCTCACATCTTGTATCGCGCGTTAACTAAACCTGTTACCATATCGCTGTCACCGGCCCTAAAACGTTCGGAGGGCTTACCTGCTTCCAACCAGCTACTCATTCGATCCCATTCGAAAAGGAATCGGTTCTCAAATGGTCGCTTTTTCGCACCGGATGGAAAACGCCTACCGTCTAAATTGTAAAGTCATGCTTTAAAATCAATGCCTTCTGCTGTCAAGATGTACCTTTCTTGACTATAAGAAATTTCAATACGCAGCATCTCCAAATGAAATTCCCAATTTTTTCGCGGCCTGCAACAAAGAATCATCCAAGGGTATAAAGCGAACCTTACCGCCGACTTCGGAAAGAGGTACGGATGACAAACCGCCTTGGGCAACAGCCGCCATTCGACCAAACTCGCCTGGCAAAACCATGTCCACGGCTTTGATACCCAGCCGAGTCGCCAGATTTCGGTCATGCGCCGAAGGCGATCCGCCTCGAACCACATGACCAAGTACAACGGCGCGCGCTTCGATGCCCGTAAGGGTTTCCAAGCCATCGGCCACCACCTTGCCAATTCCACCCAGTCTAATGCCTTCAGGTGAATTTTCGACAATGCGACTGATCACCACTTCGCCACCGCGCGGTTTGGCTCCTTCTCCGGTTACAATAATAGTGGAGCGTCTACCTTTGATCTTTCGGCTTCGGACAACGGCCGCCAGATTTTCCAGATCAAAAGGAATTTCCGGTATCAGAATCGCGTGGGCACCGGATGCAACTCCGCTGGCCAGAGCTATCCATCCTGCGCTGCGACCCATAACTTCAACTACGATGATGCGACCATGAGAGGCTGCTGTAGTATGCAAACGGTCAATCGACTCAGAGGCAATGCCTACCGCGGTATCAAAACCAAATGTCGTGTAGGTGCCCATGAGGTCATTGTCGATGGTCTTTGGCACCCCTATGACCTTAAGTCCTTTGGCTGCCAGTTTGTCCGCAACGGTCATGGTGCCGTCCCCACCCAAAACAATCAGTGCCTCCAGGCCATGCGTTTTGCATGTTTGCATGGCTTGGCTACTTTGGTCACTGGTTTGCGGGAGACCTTTTTCACTTAATTCCACAAAATGAAAGGGGTCGTCCTTATTCGATGAACCGAGAATTGTTCCGCCCAGTACTTGAATGCCACTCACCTGATCCACCGTTAGCGGCTTGGTCAGGTTTTTGATCAAACCAAAATATCCATCTAATATTCCAACCGTCTCGATGCCCTGCATTTCCGCACTTTTAACCACGGC
>JAYSRH010000035.1:0-5427 GCA_043721115.1 Fibrobacteria bacterium
CTGCCATCTACCACAACCGGCTGTGGCACCAATTTTGAAAGGAGTCCGGGCAAACGTTCAAAATCTTTCCAGCGAGTAATGAGGACTATAGCCTCAGCATTCTCTATGGCATTTTCTAGGGAGTTGACGATGCGAATTTCGGAACCAAAAATACCCTTGCCCTCTTCTGAGGCGGCTGGATCGAATGCGGTGACAAGAGCGCCTTCGCTCAGTAGCCGTTTAATGATGGGAATAGCCGGTGACTCGCGCATGTCGTTGGTGTCGGGTCGAAAGGCGAGGCCAAGCACGGTAATCCGCCTCTCTTTTAATTCCGCAAAGTGTTTTGCCAAGAGCCTAAAAATTTCATTCGGCTGTCGCTCATTTACCGTGAGCGATGCTTGCAGCACTTCCATGGGAATTCCCATGGATTTTCCATGGGCGATTAAGGCACTGACATCTTTGGGAAGACAGCTGCCCCCGAAACCACACCCAGCCATAATAAAGGAATTGATGGGAGGAAAACGCAGGCCCCCTTTGCCATCGGGCAGGCTTAAGTAACGGCTAAGATGCAAACCACGCATCACATCAACCGTGTCGATATTCCCCAGGGTCGCACCTAAGTTGGCCAATTCATTGGAAAAAGAAATCAGGTTGGCCAGTAAGGCATTGGAGGAATATTTAATCATTTCTGCGGAACTATTATTGGTGCGAAGTTTGGGTACATTTGCAAAGGCCGCGTAAAGGTCTTCCAACGCATCCCTGGTTCGGTCGTCTATTCCACCGCAGACAATTCGATCCGGATTCATAAAGTCACTGACGGCTTCTCCTTCCGTCAAAAACTCCGGATTCATGCCTACCCCAAAGTCTTTGCCAGCGCTTTTTTGCGAAGCGGATTCTAAAACCGGGACCACTACGCTATCAGTGGTTCCGGGTACGACCGTACTTTTGACAATGACAACGTGGTAGGTGTTTTTCTCTTTGAGAACTAGACCGATGGTTTGGGCGCAGGCGCGAATAAATTTAAGATCGATGCTTTTACCGTCGAAGGGCGTGCCCACCGCAATCATGGTCATTTCTGAATCTAGAATTGCGGAGTGGGCATCAGTCGTAGCAAATAACCTTTGCCCAATATTTTTAGTGAGTAAGTCGGGTAGACCATTTTCGAATATCGGAGATTCACCCCGATTAATTCGGTCCACCTTAAACGAATCGAGATCGATACACACCACGTGATGGCCTTTTTCGGCTAGGCATGCACCGGTAACCAAACCCACATAGCCAGTTCCCATAATTGAAATTTTCATTATGCCTCGGATGCTTCTCGATTACCGGAATACCAGATCATAGATCGACGTAAACCTTCATCGACAAGAATAGTGGGTGCATAACCGAGTTCTTGACGGGCCTTGGTAATAATGGGTTGTCGACGTTCTGGGTTGTCGATAAGATATTCCTCATCTACCTTGCGAACGACTTTGCCTTGGTAACCGAAGAGTTCACGCCCGAGGTGGGTTACTTTGTCGGCTAATTGGGCGATGGATATTTCCGGCGTTTCTACCCCGATATTATAAGCCTCTCCAGGTCGGCCTTTAACTAAAACTTTGTAGTAACCCGCCACAGCATCGGCGACATAACAGAAGGTCCGTTTAGGGCTGCCATCTGAACGCATCACAATATCGCGACCGGCAAAAACATCGCGTGCGAAGTCTGGTAAAACTCGCATGTCGGTGATTTTAAGGCCCGGCCCGTAATTATTAAAGGGACGTGCCACCTTAATGGGTAGCCCATGCTGCTGCGTAAAGTTAACACAGAGTGTTTCACCGTAGCGTTTTGATTCATCATAGCAGGCACGCGGACCGGTGCACGAAACATACCCGCGATAGGTCTCGGGAGTAGGAATAAATTCTGGAGTAGGATCGCCATAGATTTCACTGCTGGAATAGAACAGAAAACCGTCAAAAGGCTTTCCTGCTTTAACTTGGCCTTTGGCATATTCAAGTAAGGACCGGAGGCCGCCCACATTGGCATCCATGGTTTCAATCGGGTATTTCTTATAGTATACCGGAGAAGCAATGGATGCGGCATGAATGATATACTGGAAATCGGGCATATTGGCAGGCAAGGGATGTGAGATATCTTGGGTAGTCAAGGTAAGCTGGGGATCGTTTTTTACTTCCGCCAGCCAAGGTGGCACTCCGCGGATATAGTTATCGAAGACGGTGACTTGAATGGGGTTTTTGGAACCTTCGTTTTTGTTCCAATACAAAACGGACTGAACGAGATAATATCCGAGAAAACCCGCCCCCCCGACAATGAGTAAGCTTTTGCCTCCCATAGTGCCGAACTCTTCACGAAGCGAATGGCTGATATAAGCCAGATCTTTTTCAACAATGTTTTGCGCAGTCTCGATCACCTATTACTCCTATGGATAAGCCTTTGGGGCCCTAGAAATTTAAACCATTCCTCGATGTCGAGGAGCCAAATGCTTAAGGAGAACTTCCTTAGGCATGGGAGTCCTATCCGACCCTCGCATATAGTCAACCATAGCCGTGCCGGTGGAGGTTGAGTCAATGTTCGGGGCGCCATGGCCACTTGTAACATCGTCGATATTTACGCACCGAAAATCAATGCTGAATCGGGTAATGGGTGTTTGATTGGGGACGGTAGAATGAAGTTGGGCCCCGGAAAAAAGGATCATGGCGCCGACCGGGCATACGAGCCTAAGTTGTGGCTCCATTTCAACTTCTTCTTCAGCCTTTGGCTGTTCACGCGTATCCGATTTAATATGGGCTGCGGCATTCTGGCGGGGGCCTTCATTCCAATCTTGATAATTGTAGTTTCCTGAGCCATTGCGAAGCGGAGTATTCCAGTATTTGGGATGAAAGGCCATGGAGTTTCCGGAAGCGAATTCGTAAATCGGCATCCACCAATTGATCTGTGTGAAAGGAGCGGAATACCAGGTGTCCCGGTGGGGATGAAAAGCATAGGCTATTCCATATCGCAGATAATCCGATGGTGCGGCCGAACGCATGCGCGGTGTGTCGAGGTAGGTTTTTTCGAGATCGTGCCCGGTTTCCAGCGCGATATTTCGCAGGAGTCGTTTAGATTCGGGATGGTGAATGAATTTTGGTTTTACCTGAGAGAGGATTTCCGCATACTTTTCAACAGGTAAGGAATCATGCACGGTGCGTGGATCAGCTCCTCCAAAGGCTTCGACGAGTAGCGTTTTGGCAAAGTCACACAGCGCCAGAGAACTGAGCGTAGGGGCAAGCACCATAATTTGGCCGGCGTAAATCAAGCTTCGACGTTCCGCTTCCGAAAACGTGGGATTAAAATAAACCGTATTCATCGCTCCACCTTCAGACATGGACATTGTTACGCTAGGGACTTAAAAAGACTACAAATTAATATCCTAAGGGATAATCCGAGCCTCCGGAATAGGCACAATCCATTGTCCTCCCCATTCTCGAATATATGCGGTTTGTTCCATGATTTCGGAAACGAGATTCCATGGCCCAATGAAAAGGTAATCGGGCCGCGTTTCGCGAATTCGATCAGGGGCATAAATAGGGATATGGGTGCCGGGCAGGTACTTGCCTTGTTTGTAAGGATTGCGATCAACGGTATAATCTATAAAGTCGGATCGAATTCCGCAGTAATTTAGGAGAGTATTGGTCTTACCCGCTGCCCCGTACCCAACGATAGTTTTACCCGCACGCTTGGCATGGATAAGCAGATCCAATAATTTGTATTTGGTTTCTTTAACGCGATCTTCAAAAGCAGAATAATGATCGAGCCGATTCATCCCATTTTTTTCTTCCAGGGCCAGCATTTGGGTGAGACGCAGTTCCGTGTTCCACTCTTTTTCGTTGGCATGATGGGCAAAAATACGCAGCGAGCCACCATGGGTAGGCACTTCCTCGACATCAAAAAGAGTTAGGCCGTATTGGGCGAATAGCTTTTGGACAAAAGTTAAGGAGAGGTACGAAAAGTGCTCTTGGTAAATGGTGTCAAACTGGTTGCCTTCCATCATCCTCATCATATGTTGAAAATCGATGGTGATGACGCCTTTTTTCTTGAGCAGAATCTTTAGCCCTCCGACAAAATCATGCAGATTGGGAACATGCGGGAGCACGTTGTTGCCTAAAAGGAGATCAGCCTGGACACCTTGAGCCACAAGTTCCTGAGCCGTTTGCACTCCGAAGAAACGGACTAAAGACCTAACGCCTTTCGCTTCCGCGGCCTTGGCTACATTAGCTGCGGGCTCGATGCCTAAAACCGGAATTCCTTTTTTTACAAAATGCTGAAGCAGATACCCATCATTGCTGGCCACCTCTATCACCTTGCTTTGGGAACCCAGTGCAAATCTGGAGGTCATGGCTTCCGTGTATTTTTCGGCCAGCTTTACCAAGGTATCGACAAAGGAAGAGAAGTAGGCGTAATCGGAAAAAATCTTATCCGGCGTGACATAGGCCTGTAACTGGACCAAAAGACATTTTTCACAGACAAAAGTTTTAAGCGGAAAGAACTCTTCGGATTTATTGAGATCGGCTAATTCCAAATGAGTCTGGCATAAAGGCGACATGCCTAGATCGAGGAATATTCTTTCCAATGGAGTTTCGCAGAATCGGCAGAGGCTTTGGGTTTCATCCTGGGGTTTTGTCATTTCGCTTTTGTTCATTTCGTTTTTGCTCATTTGAAATGTTTATACAGGCCAATAAATGCCAGGAACCTTGGGTAAAATAAACTCAGGGTTCGATGGAGGTATTTGTAAATAATTTGCTTCGAGGCTTCCAAAAGTCCGCACGGTAAACCGCTTTGGATTATCTGCAAGAAAGGCGCAAAGTTTCTGAAAGCCTTGGGATAAGGTTTTATGTTCGACTAGGGGTTTGAGGAACCAATTCTTTTGATCCCGTCGGACAAATTCAAAATTATGCAGGAGCACATTTAAACAGCGCATACCGGCGCTATGGGCCAGTTCACAAAGGGCGATGCCATGATTAAACGAGGTATTGCCGATTTGGAAATGTTTGCGGGCATACCCAAAAAACTTTCGTGGATCTCGGATGAGATAGTTGGTCACTGGAATTTCTACTAGGCCCTCCACACTGAATAGGTCATTGTATTCACGGGATTGATTAATCTTGCACACCGACCCAAGCCAGGACAGATTGTAACTCGAACTGTAGGAGAAACCCAACCTTTTTAAGATGGGGTAAACTTGGTTGTCGGTAGCAAACCCACCGGCTCGAAATGAGGTGATATTAGCGCCGTAGCTCTCCAAGATGCCTTTGCCGGAATGCAGAATTTCTTCTTGTTCTGACAAGCTAAAGGCATGCAGGGCGTCGGGTCGGGGGCGATCGTCGGCAAAGCTAAGCCATGCGGGATGGGCATGCAATTGGACATCCATCCCTGTTTCAAGGAGGCTGCTAACAGCCTCAGCCATGG
>JAYSRH010000036.1:0-15503 GCA_043721115.1 Fibrobacteria bacterium
TACCCTATTACGAACGGGATCAAAATTCCGCTTTGCGTTCGGAAAAATCCCTGCAAGCTGGAACGCAGTGGAACCACGTGTTTTCCAAGGGATACCGGATCACTTGGGATGGATACTACAAAGGCTATTACGACATTGTCAGCGCATCATTGGTACCCAACCAAACTCTGGATCAAAAAGGATTTCTCCTGCCGCTGCCTGGCTCTTCACTAACGGAATCAGATTTATCCTCTTTGAAGTCCACCTTGGATTCCGTTTCAGACTTTTCCCGGTTGCCGGATTCCATTCAGAATCTAGCCTACCAAAATTTTGGTGGATTGGAATTTGCTTATGACAATACCGGAACAGGCCATAGCTTGGGTAGCGAACTCGCCTTCTTTTATACACCCACCGTGGTCTGGAACGGCTGGCTGTCTCTGGACATGAGTGTGTCCCAACGCAGGGATGGGGAAGAGCACGCTGAATATGCATACCGTTACCATCGACCCTTAGTAATCAATTGGGTCAATTTTTTTGATATGCCCGGAGCCTATGAGATCAGCTTCACCTATCGGTACGCTTTAGGTCAACCCTACACACCCTACTCCAGTGATGGAAATGGTCGCGGATCTTTTGCGCCTATTTTAGTGGGTGGGAGAAATCAGGGGCGGTTGACGCCATACAGCCGCCTGGACTTACGCTTGACCCGGAATGCCCATTGGCATGGTGGTGAATTCAAATCGTATTTGGAAGTTTGGAATTCCATGAATAGTCCAAACTATTTTGGCAGAGATAATGCTAATGGACAATTGAAATCGGCGCAATTGAATTGGCCGTTCCCCGTGTTTTTCTTGGGCTGTTCAGCCGAGTTCTAGTCGCTACCCAGAAACGATTTTATCAACTTCAGCGCGGTACTTGGTCGTTAACGCTTTGACCAAGGCCGGTTTATCCGGGCAACTCGCCAGATCCTTGCCAAGACTTTCAAAAAGTTTATCCATCTTCCCTCGTTTTACGCTGCTGGAAAAACAGTTCAATCCATCCGCGTATTGGGTTATCTCGGTACGGATTCCGGCTTTGGTATTGGGTTGGGGGGCAGGCATGGATTTCACTTTCTTTGGGTGGTGGGGTGCGTAAATATAGTCGGTATACTGACGAGCATTGGGCCGTTTCCGCGGGACCGATTGCTCAGATGTGGAAATAACGATATAAATAAGTCAAAAAAATAAAATTTAAGAACACATAAAATGATGCCCTTTCCGCAATTAGCCCATACATCATACACGCAGTCACCCCGAATAATCGAATAAGCTTCTGCCGAGAATCGGTCATATTCGCCACAAGTTTTTTTAATGGCTCGACGCTGCCGTTTTCGTAAAATTGCACCACCCCCACCTCCTCCATAATTTGACTTATTGTCCGTGTGGCCCCATCCATATGCGACAGAAACGTAAAGCGGGCTGGAGCCCTATAACCAGCGATTTGAATCGTGGTCACGACCGCTTGGCCTGGGGAAGGGACAGCCTTTAAATGCAAGGTCAGGATTTAAGAGATGGGCGGCGTTGGTGGTTAAAATCTAAAGGCAAAAAATTTGGAAATGGGTCCTTGCAATGTTGGAGCTGCCGTCTAAGTTCATTAAAAATACGGACTTGCTTAAAAAATCAGTGGTTAGCACAATTTTAACAACTTGGAAAACAAATTTGCGTTATATTATTGATTAATATTTAATATTTAATATTTATGAACACAATTTGAATTCGAGGCGGTTTAGGAATGAGGGGCTGATGCAACGCGTTCACTATTGGAATGGCCCATGGTTTTTGTGGGCCCTAAGTTTGGTCTTGAATTCAATTGTGACAGCAGCACCCGATATGGTTCATCCCGATTACAACCTGCTGAACCTGCGTGCCGTGGATTGGCTTCCGCAAAGTGTTACCGGGCTGGGTTGGTTAGGCACTGACACACTTGTGGTGGCTGAGTTTGGGGGCGTATCGAATGGCGAAAAGCTACCCACCCGTAACGGCGTATTGCATCTCTTGACTGGCGTTTTGAAGGCAACGGGTCCCACGGACGTCAAGCGCCAAACCATAGTGACTGGATTAGCCCAGCCCATGGGCGTGTGGGTCAAGGACGGCGCCATCTACCTGCATGAAAAAGGGGATTTGGGAACTGAAATCTGGAAAGTTACGAATGCGGGTGGAGTGTGGAAGCATGAACTTTTCGCGAAAGGTTGGGGAGCCGGTGACGGATACATGTGGCATTCCTGGCCAGGCGGACTGGTATTCCAAAATGGGTACTGGAATTTCAATGTTACCTCCATGCTTTCCAATGGGTATAAGGGCGTTGCCTTCAACTATCAGCATTGGCCCCCAACAGAGCGTGGGGCTTGGTTCCGACTGGATCCGGTGACGAAGAAGTTTGAAATCATGGCCCATGGTATGCGCACCAATGAAACCACCTGGCTGGGCCCTTGGAACGGGATTTTCACCGTGGATGTACAAGGCGATTGGATGCCGGATAACAAACTGATTCAGCTTAGACCAGGCGGCTATTATGGACACAACTATGGTTCAGTACAAACCGAGGTGGAACAGCCGCCCATGGCCTATATGCCGCAGGGCGATGCCAGCAATTCGCCGGGTGAAGCCGTCTACCTAAAGAAGGGACCCTTTAAAGGACAATTGCTAGTTGCGGAACATACTTACGGTGGCATCAACCGCTATTCCATGGAGCGTATCAATGGCGAATTGCAGGCTTGCACCTTTGATTTTGGAAGCACTCCTAAGGCTGCGCCCTACAGTGGTGCGCATTCCCAGCGCATTATACTGGGACCCGATCTCTCCACGGTATATTATGGCTGTGCCGGCGGGTGGTGGGTAGCTGGCCCAACTTTGGGGTCCATTGCCAAATTGGAGCTGAATGGAAAATTCGGGTATGATATTCTTGCTATCCGCAGCACGGGAAGTACTGGGTTTGATATCGAGTTTACGCTACCCGTCAATCCTGCCTTGGCAACCCTGCCTGCGAATTACAAAGTTGAGACCTATACACGGGTTCCTGCGGAAAGTTATGGCGCTGGTGCCAAGAGCGCCTTGCGGACGCTTGCAGTGCTTTCAGCAAAGGTGAGCGATACCCAGAACAAAATTGTGCATTTGGAATTCACAGCCGGTGACTTGTCAACCGGAACTATAAAATTCGTTGGGAACAAGCTGGTTGGTATTGGTTACACCGTGACGTTTGATGTCGCCGCTGTGAAATCAAACACGGGGGCAACGGCTTTTGACACCAAGGCCTTTTATACCTTGAATCAATTCGGTCCAGGTACAGTACCGGTTCCAGGCTGCATTGTCAAAGGGGATCCCAATTACGATGCCGCAGCCAATGATACTGTGCCAGAAATGTGTTCGGCAACGGTGAGTAATAAAATCACAATCGCAACGCTACCGGATCATATTGTGCGCAGTGAGGGTCGTATCTTGCGCATTCAATTAGGAATGCCCGGTTCCCACAGCTTACAAATCTTAGATATTGCTGGCAGAGTAGTATATGACCAGCCAAAAGTTTTGGATCAGGTTACAATTGTGTCAAATATACGTCCAGGGCTATATCTTGTCCGGATCGTTGGTCAAGAAGGCAGGACTGTAAAACATGTCACAGTATTCTAGTCAGCGGTGCCTGTATTGCAGAGTTGAAGGGTGTCCGAAAAGTGGTAGTAGCGATTCATTTGGGGGTTAAAATGAAAATAAAAAGGAGTACAAAGATGAAGATGAAGGTGAACATGATCAAAACAACTTTGCTGGCCACCCTTTTGGCGATACCGGCGGTATCTCAGGTAGGCGCTAAATGGAGAATGGGTAAGAATACTCTCGGCTTTAAAGCCCTTCAGCTCGACCAAGCAAAAGGTCATTTCCATGATGCAATACCTTATGGCATAACCATGATGAATAAGTTTGCTTTGGACAGCGGCTTTACCATCACCCATGTGACGGATGGCACCCCATTCACGCAGGCTAACTTGGCCAAATATGACATGATTATTTTGAACAATTGTACACAGCTGCCGCTGATATTGAACGCTGCACAGCAGGCCGCTTTTCAATGGTACGTGGAGCAATTCACAGGAACTGATGGCATCAGCCAAGGCGGAGTATTTGGATGGCATGGCAGCACCGATGTGTCCACTTCCACCTGGAAATGGTATACCAACTGGATAGTGGGTGAATTTGGCGGGCACTCCGATCACAGTGGCATGGCTGTTTACCTGCCTGGTTCCATGCTCCCGGCTGGCAAAGGAGTTGCAGCCAATGACGTCACATTAGAAGGGGTGAATCTGGCGACATGGAAATTCAGTGATGAAAATTACGATTGGGTTATCAATCCATATTCATCCACAAGCGTAACCACCATTGCATACCTTAACTATGGCGGGACAACACCGGTCAATTCCTTTACTTGGAAGAGCACTGCAAAAAAAGCCCGAATGGTCATGACCGGAATAGGCCATTCCATTGAAATCCTGCAAGATCCAAATATGGTGCACCATTTTGCCGGAGTCCTTAAGTGGGTGGCAGGTCCCGCGCAGGCAGCCGTTTTTTCCTTGGCAAACGACATTGAATTTTCAGCACCTTCCATCAACAAAACGCGTGGCGGCTTCACCGTCAATTTTACCAAGAATACCCCGCATTCAATAACTGTTACTAGTCTGACTGGAAAAATCCTAGCCAGGGAATCAGGCAGTCAATTGAGATCGTATGATTTTTCCAACCGCTTCCAGGCCGGAATGTATTGGGTGAAAATCCATACCTCGGCAGGCGATCGAGTTCAAAAGGTTTCAGTACTTTAATTCCGAGGATGTTAAAAGTTGTACCGGAGCCTGAGAAGTGGGTTCCCGGTGCAATCTGCGTCGGCAACCCTTTGGTACAAGTATTAGTACAACTTCATTTCCATTTCTTGAAAGGCTTTTATAATGCGTTTGAACCCTGTTTCATTGTGGTGTATGGGCTGCTTAGCCTTCGCTCAAATCTGCCAAGGCGAGGAGCCCGTAAAAGTAGAGTGGAAGCCCGTTTCCTTTGGAATGGGGATTGAATTCGGTCAAGTGTGGAACGGAAAGTACTATGAGACTAAACAAATAATAGACCGTATTGTCATTCCGCGAACGGGAGTTGGCCTCACACACACAGCTATTATTGAAAAGAATTTGGAAGTTAAAATTGGTGTGGGTGGCCTTTTCTGGTATGGCTTTCCGGAATCGCAGGGTCAATGGTGGACGCAAGGAACCAAGTTTGGTCCGGGTATCTCGGTTGCTTCCGGTACCTACACATTCGGGGATCCAGAATCGTCCCATAATTATTTGCAAGTCGGATATTTTCCCATGAAGTACAATCCCATGGCGGTCAATCTGGGTGAATACCTGTTTCGTTCTGGGACTTATCCCGGGTATTTGCTGACTGGCGATTGGCAAATTGTGAATAGCGCCAGCTACAATGCGCAAGGTGCCCGCTTCCATTTCGAAAATCTGGATGGTGCCTTGACGCATGAGATTACCCTTTTTATGGAAAGGGATTTCGCTCCGTTTTTCGATTTCACTCCCACCTACTTGGTTTCATTCAAGAAAGGGATGTTCCAGGTGGGCGGCGGTGCTTCTTTCAACCATTATCTAGCCATCCAGCCCAGTCAACTACGCCCCAAATCACCGCTGAGCAATTATGTGAAGTTTGATTATTTACCGGCTACGGTAGGCGGACGCTCCAACCTTACCGGTGACACTATTCTTGCATCTCCAGCCGGTCCCCGCAGTGGGCTCGAAGCGCAACTCAATCTATTGACGGATGCCAATAGCGGGAATCCCACTGAGGAAAAACTGTTTACCGATACAGCTACACATGCTCTTTCCATGACAAAAGACGATGCAGCGTATATTGCCAATCCAAGATTATTTGTCGAGACCGACCAATTTCGCTATGCCCGCACAAACCATTACATGACCTTCAAAGGCATCAAGCTCATGGCCAACATGTCATTGGATTTCAAGGAAATGACAGGCTTGGATTTCCGTCTTTTTGCCGAGCTAGCGATGCTGGGCGTTGAAAACCAACCTTATTATTATGAAAACCCGCTCAATCGAATACCCATTATGGCTGGAATCGATGTTCCCACCTGGAGGCTTTTGGACAGGCTGTGCGTACAAGGTGAGTATTACAATTCCAAATACTTCAACTCACTGGAAAACTTTCAAAAGACCATTATTCCAGCCTGGTTTGAGGACCCGACTTATGGCGATTTGGCTAAGCGGGATAATGTTCGCTGGTCGGTGTATGCCAAGCGTTCCTTGATTCCCGGGCACGCTTCCGTGCATCTGCAAGTAGCCAGCGATCATCTACGTTTGCAGGATTTTCGCGGGAAACTGAGCCAAATGTCGGTCGTTTCCGTACCCAAGGAATGGTATTACTTCATCCGCCTCGAGTTTGGGATTTAAGGTGGGCCTGATGCAGATACCGCTCAAACATAAGTGCATGCGAATGGTTTTTGCCGGACTGGGGCTGGCAGGTTTGGCGGTATTTATTCCTGTCAGAACTTTGGCAGCTGAGAATGATGTCACCATAGTGAGAAAGCCCACCAGCATCGGCATGGGCATTGAGATGGGTCAAATTGTAAATGGCGAAGATTGGGATTCCAATGCCGGACAAACCAAAGTGGATGTGGATATGGCTTTCTTGCAACGATTATCCATTGGGATAACGGAGTCCGCCATTGTCAAAGAGAAGTTGTATTTAAAGGCGGGAGTGGGAGGAATGTTTTGGTATTCCTTTCCGCGTAAATTAAATAATACGGAAGACAACCTGCTAAAATTTGGTCCAGGCATAACCGAAGCCTCAGCCAAATATGTACTTGGAGAAACAACGGCCCCCAACTTTCTCAAAGTGGGTCTATTTCCATTCAAGTACAATCCGGATGCCACCAATCTAGGTGAGTACCTTTTTCGGAGTGGCACCTATCCTGGATATGTCTGGAACGGAGGGTGGGGAATAACCAACAGCGCTGCATATTTTGCACAAGGGCTCCATGTCCATACGGAAATGGCCCATGGGCGGTTTACCCAGGATTTGACCCTATTCATGGAGAGAGATTTTGCCCCTTACTTTGATTTCACCCCTTCATTTCTGCTGGGGTTCAAGTCCGCTCCAGTAGACTTGGGACTGGGTATTTCCTTTAATCATCTCTTCGCAAAACCCAGCCGTCTGGCACCCAAGTCTCCTTTGAGCAATTATGTGAAATTCGCATACTTGCCGGCCACGGTGGGCAGCGGATCAAACCTTACCGGTGACACCGTTCTCCCTGTTGCCGCTGGTCCACGTAGCGGGCTGGAAGCACAACTCAATCAGGTGGTCGATGCCGCTGGCAGTAATCCAGCCAAGGAGAAGCTCTACACAGACACGCTCACCAGAAAGCTCTCCATATCCAAAGATGACGCGGCCTATATCGCCAATCCCGGAGCCTTTATAGAGACTGATCAATACCGATACGCTCGCACCAACCACTACCTGACCTTCAGGGGCATCAAACTCATGGCCAGGGCAAGTTTTGACCCGAAGGTATTCTTTCCCAACAATGGATTCAAACCTACGGATTTCAAGATTTTTGCGGAAGCGGCCATACTAGGAATTGAAAATCAACCGGTTTACTTTGATAATATTTTACAACGTATTCCAGTCATGTTTGGGGTCCATTTGCCTGGGTTCCGCGTGTTCGATAGTTTTACGGTGCAAGGGGAATATCACAACTCACCGTTTGAAGAGTACATAAGTAATTTGCAACTGCTGCAATTACCAGTTTGGAAAGTATTGGGTACCAATATGGCCGGCCAAGTAAGTTCGCATAAGGCCTATACCAAAGATGACTGGAAATGGTCAGTAGTGGCCAAGCGGAACGTAGTGCCTGGGTTAGCCATAACCTTGCAGGCGGCCAGTGACCATTTAAGGACCATCACTAAGGATTGGCTCCCTGGCCTGATGCCGCTTACCAATGCGCCTGACCAATGGTATTACATGCTGCGATTAGATTACGGCATTTAAAATTCCTGCTAAGTGCTAAATTGGCATAATGGCCAACGCAATTTCCATTAAGCCCCGTCAAAATTTGTGGATCCTAGGTCCGGGTCGGGACCTGGGCTTATTCATCCTTCCTCAACTACTCATCATTCCATTGGTCCTCGCTCTTAAGAACTGGGTCAGCCTGGATAATTTAAGTATTTGGGTACTCGGTATCGGCGGCTTTGGGCACCATCTGCCTGGTTTTATCCGGGCGTATTCCGATCCGGAATTATTCCGTCAATTTCGCAACCGCTTTATAATTGCGCCAATCTTCTTGACCCTTTTTTGTGGTCTATTTGCATATTTGAAACTGGATGCAATTGATTTTGCATTGGTGGCATGGGGAACCTGGCACGGTGCCATGCAGGTGAATGGTTTCTTTAGGATTTACGATGCCAAGGTAAAGTCATTTGCTAACGCCACGTCCACTTTGGACTGGCTCATGTGCCTAGCCTGGTTTGGCTTGGGCGTTTGGCATTCTCCGGTAAAATCTTTTACTTTTTTTTCCCACTTCTATATGTCAGGAGGGCCGCTGATTCCATCGGCGGGATATGTTGGTTTCCAACATCTGTGGGAATTAGGAACCGGCTTGATTACCCTGGCGTTCCTAGTAAACGCAGCCTGGCAATGGAAGAAAGGCAGCCCTCCCAGTCCAATAAAACTAGTCAGCATGGCCGTGGCATTTTCATTTTGGTGGTACTGCATGGTGAGCTTGAACAATCTGATTCTAGGCATTGTCATGTTCGAGTTTTTCCACGATATCCAGTACAACACCATCGTCTGGATGTTTCAACACCAGCGGGTGGCAAACGGATTTAGCTCCAGTAAGGTGGAGCGATTTCTGTTCCAACGTGGAACCTGGCGTATTTTGTTTTACCTGAGCATAATAGCGGCATACGGGTATATCGGCGTGGTTACCTCTTATGTGGATTTCAACCTTCCGGAAAAAATGACCACCGGAGAAAGTGCTTCGAAATGGATTCTTCGGGTCTTGGCCGTGTCCGCCTTCCTGCATTTCTATTACGATGGATTCATTTGGCGAATGAGGAACTCCAATACCCGCAAAGGCTTGGGGTTGGCGGAGACGTCCAAAAATCCGGCGCCGGAATTTCGGCCCACTAGCGGACTTCGTCACGCATTGCTGTGGTGCCTCTTTGTTTTCCCCTTGACCGCTCTCGGAGTTTCGCAATACTTGGGCCGCAGCCCGGATGCCAAGGCTATGTACTTGAATATTACTGAAAACATACCCGGCAGTTGGCTGGCTCACTTTTTTACCGCAACTTATTTCAAGATCGACGGCAAGCGGGGCATGGCCATTTACCATTACCAAAAAGCCATTGAAAATAAACCTGAATTTCCCATGAATCACATGCTTTTGGCGGACCTACTTTTCAACGACGGTCGCATTGAGGAATCCAAGGAGCAGTATCGGCAAACGGTGGATTTGGAGCCAGACAATCTTGAGGCTAGGAACAATCTGGGGTACCTCTATTTGCGCACTGGGCAACCCTTACAAGCGGAAGATCAATTTCGATCCGCGCTTGCTGAGGATTCACTTGGTCCGGACCTCGTTTTCGGTATGGCTTCCTCGCTGATGAAACAGAATAAATTTCCGGAGGCGGAAAGATATCTCGAGCAAAGCCTCAAACTTAACCCGAATCATGCCGAAGCGCTGAACCTCATGGGTCACCTCCGCGAAAATCAGGGCAAGGACACGGAAGCCCTTTCGCTATTTCAACGGGCCGTTGACGCCGATTCGGGCAACGTTTCGGCAAAGGCAAATGTACAAGCGGAGGAGAAGCAGCCTTAGCTGCTGAATTCCAAGCTGCGTTCCAGTTCTCATCCATCCGGCTTGATAGCGGTATTCAAAAGGTTTAAATTAAAGGCGGTACTTACATGAGTTTGGCAGGAATCGGTTTAGATAAATTGAATGAATATGTTGATTTCAAAGCGGTTGAATTGCGATTTCGCCATAAACTCTTGAAAGGTAATTTTGCGGTTTTACCTACACGACAAGGAACGCATATTTTTGCACTCTTGGGAAAAGTCAATGGAATCAAGAAAATCATGACAACCCAGACACTTTTTGGATTGCACTATATCGACTATGAAAACCATGATCTTAAATTCGATCCCTCAATCCATGCGGAAAACTCCTCCGACTGGTTTCAGAGCCAGGCAAAGGTGAATGGCTTTAAGGCTGTAAAACAGTTTATCAGCTGGTAGAACCCGGACGGGTACCTCAAATGTGGGGGTTGGCTTGCAATTTTATCTTGCCAACCCTTAAAATCTAAGGCGCTCCGCTTTCCATGCGGGTGGGTGAAAGGGACCCATGGCTCCGTCTAAAGTTTTGTCTTTTTTTCTCGTACTGCTTTTCTGTCCAAATTTAAGCTGGACAGAAGCGACTCCTTTACCAAAATATGTGCCAGCGTCGATTCGTGCCCCGGATTTGGATCTTGCCAACGACCTGGGCTGGGATTCTGTCACAAACACAATGCCAGGCAAGGTCGGTTTTGATATTTCCTACCGCCCTTGGGTGTATTGGGGCATAGGAGTGACGGTGGTGGGAGGAGCCATCACCTACTTGATGGTGGAACAGACAAAACCAACCCCCACGAAATAAGCCGTTCAAGTAGTGTGCGTTCCGAAAAATTGAGGTCAAATTTGAACCATTAGAGTGTTGACATTTAAATTCAACAGTTTTCTCAACCTATCACCCCATCGGTCGAATAATCGGGCTTATATTGAATAAAAATTGGGGATCCGGTTCATGGTGTTGATATTTACTTCAAATACACAAGATCGTGTCATGCCATGAACAGGGTGACACCGAATGTTTTTGAGTATCTGAATTACAGTACGTTTTTAAAGGATTTCTACGACCATCGTAAAATTCAGAACATCTTTTTTTCCTATCGCTACCTAGGTAAAGCCCTGAACCTGGATGCTGGTTTCTTGGTAAAAGTGATGCAAGGCAAGCTGGCTTTACCCGAAAAATGCATTGCCCCGCTAATAAAGATTTGTGGTTTTGGAGGTCGCGAAGTCGAATACTTTCGGGAATTGGTGCTTTATGGGCGTGCGAAGACACCCAAGGATATCAAACTCCATTTCGAGCGCCTCATAGGCATCCGAGATCTGGAACCCAGGAAGGTGGAAATAGCCCAGTATTCTTTTTATCAAAAATGGTACCATTCCGCTATCCACAGTCTGCTGCTTTTCCATGAATTCAAGGGAGACTTTAAAGCTTTAGCTGCCAAAATGAGTCCGCCAATTTCGGTTAAAGAGGCCAAGGAGTCTATCCATTTATTGGAAGACCTAGGCTTTATCCGCAAGCAGGAAAATGGCAAATATGCTGTGCAGGATGCGCGCATCACGACGGGTGAGAAATGGCAATCGGTGGCCATTCGCAACTTCCAGGAAGAATGTTTAAACTTAGCGCGAGAATCCTTGACGCGCCATTCCAAGGAATTGCGGGATATTTCCACCGTCACCATGACGCTCTCTTCAAAAAATATTGAGGAAGTTCGGGCGCGGATAAAGGAATTGCGGCAATCGCTTTTGCATTTGCATTCTGAAGGAGACGATCCGGATTCTGTCTATCAAGTTAATATTCAGGTTTTTCCTTTGACTCAAATTGAAAAAGGCAAGCCATGAAAATCAGAAACATAGGTTTGCTGCTTGGCGTAGTGACCATACTTATGGCACTGTTTGGCAATGGCTGTGAGTTTGTAGGAGGAACAACAGGCGGGTCGGAAACAACTAATGGCCTGGCAGGTAACATTAAGGATGAAGGTGGCCGGCCGGTGGTTTCCGCCTCGGTAATTTTATTACCGGAAACCTACAATCCTATTCCTGGCAAGGATTCACGGCCGCTTCAGCGCACCACAACCGACAACCATGGGCACTATCGTTTTAGCGGCATTGCGGGTGGGGTTTACAATTTGGAAGCCCGGGACACGGTGCGCCAACTGCAATTATTAATTCAAGGTATTCCAATCGATAGCGGATTGCCACCTCTATCCGCGGATGGGATTGTCAAAATTTCCGGCTCCTTGGAGATTCCTTTTACCGATCGTTATTTACCGGAAAACGCACAAGCCTATGTCCCGGGTACTACTTATCATACCTTTACCACTTCCAAAGTGGATATGCAAGGGAACTTGGTTTTGGAAAATCTTTCCGCCGGTCTCTACACAAAAATGTTGGTCATGTCGCCGGACCTTCCAAATGGCGGCCCAATTTCCATCAGTAATAATTTCCATATTGGCGCTGGCGTCGCAACCAAATTAACACCTCTGCAAGACTGGCAGTATTCCGCACGAATAAAATTGGATCCTTCGGGGATAGTTGGTCCAATGGTTGATGCCGTGGATCATTATCCGTTATTGGTGCGATTAAATTCACAGAACTTTGATTTTTCCCAAACACGCGTAAGCGGTGAGGATATCCGATTTACCCGGGAAGATGGAACCCGTTTGCCGCATCAAATCGAACGCTGGGACGTGCCTGGAAAATCCGCCACTATTTGGGTGCTCGTCGATTCCCTTCCAAGAGGTACGGTGGACACCTCGGTCACCATGCATTGGGGCCGCATAGACGCCATGGACATTTCTAAAAGTGGCCCGGTTTTCGACACTGCGCATGGGTTTTCATCTGTCTGGCATTTTGCCGAAGAATCCACATTATCGGCAGGTGGCTATCGTGATGCGACTGTCAATGCAAATCATGCAACTGCCTCAGCACCGAATACGTTAAGTCAAGTACCTGCAGTGGCAGGTATGGGCAAACAATTTGTGGATGTGGGAGGACAACTGGTTGCGCCACTTGCCGCTGACTTGGCCGGAAATTCCAGCTTCACAGTCACCTTTTGGATGAACTACCAAGTGGCTCCCATGCGGACAGGGGTACTTTACTTTGGCGAACAAGTGACAAATATGGGTTTCCACTTTCTTGTCAAAATCGACACTATGACTCAGTTCGGGCCTTGGGACCTCTCTCCTGTCTCCGGTGTTGACGTGGCCTCTATGCACCAGAACACTTTCAATCTGGCGCCATATGTTGGCAAATGGGTTCATGTGGCCACAGTATATGATGCCGCTAAACAAACGCTTTCCAGTTATATCAATGGTGAATTTGTGGCGGTAAATTCATTGCCTCCGATGAACATCCAGACTGCTGGCGGGGTTCATTTCGGCAGCGAAATTCAGAACCAATCAAACTTGCAGGGTGTTTTGGATGAAGTGCGTTTTTACCATCGTGTGCTGCCGGAATCTTGGATTCGGATGGAGTATGCCACGCAGAAGGAAAATTCCACAATTATTTCTTTGCACTGACGGACACTTGATATCGATGGCACTGTTCAGGGTTGCCTAGGAGGTTGAATGCGATTTATTTCCAGAATATTGATTTTAACGGGACTATTGTCCGTCCTGCTCAACGGTAAAACCATCAAATGGGATAAGCTGAAAATCGGAAGTTTAAGCAACGATGCCTGCGTCTTCGCTGATTTCAACAATGACGGCAAGCTGGACATTGCCTGCGCTGAGAGTTGGTTTGAAGCCCCGGCATGGACCAAGCATGATTTCAGGGTGAACAAACAAGACGATATGATGGTGGCCTATGATGCAGACGGTGACGGATGGACCGACCTCGTAACCGGGCATCATGGTTACAATGATTTCCACAAAAACCCGGGTGCTGCCGGGGGGCTCTGGCCTCTCTCAGTACCTCCCTGTATAGGAAATCACAGCGGTAATGTATGGGATATCGATGGAGACGGCAAGGCGCGGGAACTTCTCGAAGATGTTTCCGTTCCAACTACGCAGTGGAGTGAATATGTTGGCGGGGCTTGGAAATGCTATGACATCGGCACCGTAAACGACCAGTATGGGAGTGGTGTAGGGGATATCAACATGGACGGCAGGATGGACATCATCCGATCCACTGCGTGGTATGAGGCACCTGTGAATCGCCGCCAGCCAAATTGGATTCGGCACCCCATTGCCGTTGGGGCGCTGGAAAACCAACCCAATGTGAACGTTCAGGTATTGCCCTTTGTGGAACGCATTCACGAATTCAGAAATGAAATTGGGCAGCATGGCCATACAGTGCAAATGTATGCCTACGATGTGAATAAGGACGGGCTGAATGATATCATTTCTTCATCGGGTCATCGCATGGGCTTGACTTGGGATGAGCAGGTCAAAGTCGGAAGTACAATCACCTTTAAACAACATATCATCGATGGTTCCGTGTCCATTTTGCATTCCCTCGAATTGGTGGACATCGACAATGATGGCGACATGGATATTGTGACCAGTAATCGATGGCGCGGACATGGCTCCCAGGAAGATCCTTTTTCGGAAGCCCCTCTCTTTGTGGCGTGGTACGAAAACCGGCCGGAAGTGTTGAATCCCAATTTCAAACCAGCCGACGAGGAGGACGCCCTTTTGTGGAAGCGGCACTTTATTACCTACGGAGAGAACATCGCATCCGGATGTGATATCGGCGTTGGGGATTATGATAAAGACGGCGACATGGATCTGGTAGTCATAGCTCCTGCTGTAGAAGGTAGAGGTGGCGGCCCATGGCTGCTCATCAATCGGCTGGAACAAGCACGCGTTGATGAAGTTGGACCTGGTTTGGGAAATACCGTGAACTGGAAAATAACCCAAATCGATACACATAAAAGCCAAACGTGCAGTTTTGGGGATATGAATGGAGATGGTAAACCAGATATCATCGGCGGGGACTATTGGTACGAATCGCCCACACATATCAAACATCAGTTTCGGACCATGACCGGTACAATCAGCGCAACCGGTATTGGGAGCAAGGATGAGGATGCCATTTCCGAGGTTATGGAAGTGGATGGCGATGGCAAGCTGGATTTTATTGCCGGAAGCATGAAAACGGGCCTCGTCTGGTACAAAAACTCTGGAGATGCAATGTGGAGTAAGACTGTCATTGACGCCCAAGGGAATTATGAAACCGGAGGGCTTTGGGATATTAACGGGGATGGAAAAAAACAGGAATTGATTTCTTCCGGAAACTTGGGGACTATCCGATGGTGGGAATATGCGGGAGGCAATTGGACTTCCTATCTCATCGCCAATGATTCCAGGGATTTGGGCGCTGGAGTCGGTGACTTGAATGGAGATGGTCGACCGGATGTCATTCGACCAGATGCCTGGTACGAGGCGCCAGTCAATCCCCGAACCGGCACTTGGATTTATCATCGCCTGGCGATTGGCCTTCTGGATGATCGACCTTACGGAAATTCAGGCTGGGCCCCCAATGTCACGCCTGCTGGCCCCGACTGGCAAGGGAGAAACGAAGCCGGTGGATTTGGCCATACTTCCAAAATCTTTGTGTACGATGTTGATAAAGATGGAAAAAATGATATCATCACCAGCTCAGCACATCGCGTAGGTATTT
>JAYSRH010000037.1:0-2165 GCA_043721115.1 Fibrobacteria bacterium
AGTCAAGCTGAGAGAGGTCATTTCCAGAAGTTCCGTGGTCATCAAACACCATTCGATATCCCAGGGGCTCATGATCACAAGACCGTGGTTTTCCATCAAGAAGGCATTGTATTTCTTGAGGAATGGGAGGAAGTTGTCGGCCAAGCGCTGTGTCAAAGGTTCGCCGTAGGGAACCACCGGTACCGGTCCTACTTCGGTGGTGGTTTCTGGATAAATGGGGCGCATCAAATGATTGGTGCCTTTGGTTATGGCAAATGCCCCTGTATAAGGAGGATGGCAGTGCATGACGGTTTTGATATCCGGACGGTCGCGGAAGAAATTCACATACATGGGCGTTTCACCTGTGGAATTCCGCGTGCCTTCCACTTTTTTACCGCTGAGATCGATAAACACCAAATCCTCCAGTTGAATTTTCCCCTTATTCATCTGGGTAGGCGTGATGAGGACCAAGTTGTCATCCAGTTTCCAGGCGGCATTTCCACCGTGGCCGGTCACGTACATAAGCTCGCTGATGCGATGGCAGGCGGCCAAGAATTGAATGGCTTGTGGGCGATATTTTTCAAGATAGGTCATGGAATTCTCCGGTTTATGTCTGGCCGATTCGGCGTGGACTGGGGTGGCTTATTGGATAGGTTGAACACTGACAACAATGTAGGGCTGAATGATCCAAAAGAATAGTCCCAGTCTTGCTAAAAACATGTATAATTCTGCTATATGAAATCTCCCAAAAACCGCTTTGGAGGCACCCTCGTAGCCGGTTTAAGCCATTATTCTCCACATGCCCATACGCCTACTTTCAGACCCAATGGACTCAATGCCTGGGTGCTCAACCTAACGCTTGAAGGGCAGGGCCGCATCAACCAGGGACAGGAACTTTTCTTTGCTGAGGCAGGAGATGTTCTGCTTTTCCCTCCTAAGCTTCCCCATAATTATTCCTGGGAACCGAAAAAAAAACATTGGGTGCATCTGTGGATGTATTTCAGTCCTATGCCGCTGTGGGCTCCGTTGCTCAACTGGCCGCAAAGGGATGGGGGTGTGTTGGGGTTCAAAATTCACGATGCCGACACCTTGAAAAAGGTGCGTGGGGCGATGGAAAAGTGTCTGGAAATGTACCAGTCCCCGCTCAAAAACCGATTGCAATTCTGCGGGAATTATTTAGAAGAAACCTTGCTCTGGTGCGACACTCAAAATCCCTTTTCCCAAGGGTCCGGCAGCGACGAGCGCATCGGCGGGGTGGTTACATTTATGATGAAGCACTTTGCCGACCCCCTCAATGCGGATATTCTGGCCCGACAATGCCATCTATCGCTTTCCCGGTTTGCGCATCTGTTTCAGGAAACAACCGGTATGTCACCGCTGCGTTACCTGGAATCCCTGCGCATCTGGAAGGCACAGGAGCTCCTCATCGGCACATCGAAAACCATCAAGGAAATCAGCCATGAAATAGGTTTTCCGGACCCACTTTACTTTTCCAAAGTATTCCGGAGAAATCTAAAAACCAGCCCTCGGCAGTTCCGAAAAAGCTCCAGACAGGAAGCCTGAGATCTGCGACGGAATTCGGCCCTCCATCATTTTGGAGTATATTTTAATTCATGACAACTCAGAATTACGCCAATCACTCCCGTTTCCCCCACAATCGAAATCGCTACTTTCCTCTTTTTCTCTTGGCGCTTTTCCTGGCTTCCATCGTCAATGTGTATGAGCCTCTATTATTGGCTGGAAAATTTTGGGCTTTGGTTCTGGTCAGTTTTAGCATGGCCCTGATAATGATGTGGTATTCGCTGCGGTTTATGGTTATCAAAGTGCAGGATAGGGCTATTCGAGCTGAGGAGTCTTTGCGGCATTATGTCCTCACGGGTAAAATCCTGCCGACGGGGCTGACCGTGGGTCAAATTGTGGCATTGCGGTTTGCTTCGGACGAAGAATTTCCTTCTCTGGCGCAACAGGCTGTGTTGGAAAAAATGTCCCGTCGAAAAATAAAACAAGCCATTGGAAACTGGCGACCAGACCTTTATCGGGCCTAGACCAGACCTTTATCGGACCTTTTTCGGGCTGAAATCGGAATTCGCGGGCTGAAATCGGAATCTGAGCACGTTTTAAAAGAGTTTTCCAGTTTGTGTGCATGCACGCACAGTTGGGTCGTGTAGCTGGGTGTAGATTTCGGC
>JAYSRH010000038.1:0-15340 GCA_043721115.1 Fibrobacteria bacterium
ATATTTCTTGAGCAAGTCCCGAATTTCCATTTCCACCAATTCCAGTAGTTCTGGATCATCAACCATGTCCACTTTGTTCATGAACACGACGATGTAGGGTACGCCTACCTGGCGGGCCAAAAGAATGTGCTCGCGCGTCTGAGGCATGGGGCCATCAGCGGCGGAGACTACGAGAATCGCGCCATCCATCTGAGCGGCACCGGTGACCATGTTCTTGACATAGTCGGCATGTCCGGGGCAGTCCACGTGGGCGTAATGGCGGTTTTTGGTTTCATACTCGACATGCGAGGTATTGATAGTGATTCCGCGCTCGCGTTCTTCCGGAGCGTTGTCGATCTCACCGTAGGACTTGGCAACCGCACCGCCGGTTTTGGCAAGTACAGTAGTGATGGCAGCCGTCAAGGACGTCTTGCCATGATCCACGTGACCAATGGTACCCACGTTCACATGCGGCTTATTGCGGTTGAATTTTTCCTTGGCCATAATACAACTCCACCTGCTCTATTGAGACTCTGTCCTGAACCGCGTTATCCCGTAGGAACCTCGGTTCGGTTTTCCCTTCATTATCTGAGGGGTTTCGTTCAAAAAGAGGGTTTTACCTGCTTACCCCATGTTTTTCATAGGTAAGAACGTAAACACCCAACCCTTTTGATAAGGAGCGCAGTAAAGTAGTATAGCCGAAGGTATTCGCCAAGGGTATCTCCAGCAGAATTATCGAGTTATATCCATCTGAGTCCATTTTTCGAATAATCCCGCCTCGTGAGGCCAAATCGGCCAAGACCATTCCGCAAAATTCGTCTGGAATGATGATCTCCAAACGCATTAAAGGCTCTAAAATCTCAAATTGAGCGCATGTTAAGTGTAATTTCAGCAAATCCGAAAAACACCGAGATAGCAAAGGCAGTGGAATCGGCCCTTGACTACCGGAAATATTCTGAATTTTACAGGTGAGTCCGGCAATCGTACCAAATCCACAACTACCCTGACTGCAGAAGAGGTCGAATGTGGCTTCAAATACCTCTCGATATTCCCCAGGCTCACCTTTTGGAACGAATACCAAGGAATTTTTTTCGTCATCCGAACTGTTTTGGAAATCCGCTACAACGCGGACCTCCATGCCCATGGCCATTACGGTATTTTCCACTCCAAGCTGCGGTGCTTTTAACCTTTCCAGATAACGGACGCTGGGCGCGCCAATCTTAATGTCACATTTGTGATCTTTTTTCAGTCGTTTGCAAAACACATCGAGTTGTAGTTCACCCACCGTGCTGATGAGCCACCCACCGGTTGAATTATCTGGTAGGATGGAAATGGAAGGCTCGGTTTCGGCAAGTTGTTTTAGCGTCTTGTCCACGAAATCGAAATCATCGGCGTGAACGAGCTCAATGCGCGACTGCAACAAAGGTCGGTAGACCTTGAGCAATGCACTCGGAGCAGCGCCAAGATCGAGCCGACCATCGGTCAGCAGATACTGGCCCATGCGAAAATGATGCGGTGATTCAAGGGCGAGAATGTCGCCTGCCCGAATCTCGGCGATGTTCTTAACCTCCTCCAAACTCTCAGCGAAAACCCGGAAGAAGCGTACGTTATCTAGTCCGTTAAGCGCTTGGGTGTTGAATATTTTTACCAGAAATATTTTTCCAATGTTCTGGTAATGCCGTATCTTGATCACAAAACCAAGTGTAAGCGCAAACTCAGGTTTTATGGAAGGAGGAGGCAAGAGTAGATTGACGCCATTCATAAGCTGTCTAATGCCGACATTCTTGATAGCCGATCCCATGTAAACAGGAATGTTACTCCCATTTTTCATGGCTAACTTCAGCCCGATGAGGATGTCTTCATTTTTTATTTCTGCACCGGAAAAATACGCTGCGGCTAAGGCGTCATTGTAGGTACTGGCAACATCCAGCAAATCCTTGCGCGCCAGCGCGTATTCCTCCGCCAGAAAGGCTGGAACCTCGCCCTTGATTAGCTTCCGCGGGTTTTCCACCGAGCGATAAAGCGCTAGCTGATTTAAGACATCGACCACTCCGTCGATTTTTCCATCGATGTAAACGGGAATGGTCAATGCCACCGGATGCACGCCGAACAAAACTTGAATCTGCTGCATCACCTTGCGGTAGTCGGATCCAGAGATGTCCAGCTTGTTGATGAAAATGATGGATTGGTTCCGGTTGGCGCGGATTTTTTCCCAGGCCTCCAGGCTTTGCGATTCAATGCCGCTGATTCCGGAAAGAACCAGAATGACGCCCTCCACGGCCTGCAATGCAAAATCCACTTCGACGCCAAAGTCTACATGACCAGGCGTATCCACAAAGGTGACCTGCGTCCCTTTCCACTGATAAGACGCGATGCCGGCCTCAATGGTGATGCCGCGTTTTTTTTCCTCTTCCAGATAATCCATGGTGGCGAGACCTTCATCCACCTCGCCGAGCCCGGGAATGGCTTCGCTGAAATACAATAGCCTTTCGGATACCGTGGTTTTTCCGGCGTCCACGTGAGCGAGGATGGCAATGGCACGGGTTTCTTTAGCGATGGAGGACATGCTGCTAGGTCCGTTAAGAGCATCCTGGTAAATGCTGATTTGGAAGGTTCGATCTCAAAAAGGGATAATAACAAAAAAACCCCGGAAAACCGGGGTTTTTTAGCAAGCATAGGGCGAAGGGGGTCCTTCGCAGATTATCTACCACCTAAAGTGTGCAAAGGCCTTGTTGGATTCGGCCATGCGATGGATATCTTGTTTCTTTTTGACTGCATTGCCTTCATTGTTGAGGGCCTGGATAAGTTCCGCAGAAAGCCGTCGGGACATGTCTTTTTCATTGCGTCCTTGAGCGGATTCTTTAAGCCAGCGCAATGCCAAAGCAGTGCGGCGGGCTGGACCCACTTCAACCGGTACCTGATAGTTGGCACCGCCAACACGGCGGGACTTCACTTCCAGTGAAGGCTTGATATTGTTCAGCGCATTCTTGAAAAGGGTAAGCTCATCGTCTTCGCCCCCGATTTTCCGTTTGAATTCGATCAAGGCGGAATACACCACATCTTCGGCAATGCTGCGCTTACCGCGGCTGACGACGACGTTCATGAACTGGGTGACCAAGGTGCTATTGAACTTGGGGTCCCCGTAGATTTTTCGCTTATCGGCTCTTTTTCTTCTCGACATCTTAGTCCTCTATTTTCGCATCAAGTCCGGAGTTACTTCTTGCCTTTGGCAGGCGCTGCGCCTTTGGCACCAGCGGCGCCAGCCTTTGGCTTCTTCACGCCGTACAGGGATCGGCTTTGCTTTCGACCTTCGACACCGGAGGTATCCAAGGTTCCCCGAATAATATGGTAGCGTACGCCAGGAACATCCTTAACACGACCACCACGAATGAGGACGATGGAATGTTCCTGTAGGTTATGGCCCTCGCCGGGAATATAGCACGTCACTTCCATCTTATTGGAAAGACGCACGCGGGCGATCTTGCGCAAGGCGGAGTTTGGCTTTTTAGGCGTGGTGGTATAAACACGAGTGCAAACGCCGCGCTTTTGCGGGGCACCCATCAAGGCAGGGGCTTTGCTTTTGACAACTGGCTTTTTCCTGCCCTTGCGGATCAACTGGCTGATTGTAGGCACGGTATGAAGTTCTCCGTTTTTTCCGATGAGTGGTGAAAATTAGTTAAATAAGTCGATATCTGTCAATGAGTTAAGGCCTCGGAAGCCCGTATTTACGGCGATTCCGAGGAGACCATAGACTGGCCGGTAATATTGTTCGCATCCCCAACCGAAGCCGTTTCTTCAACGACCGCAGCCATGGACTGTTCTTCTTCGATTTCTGCGTCCAAATCTCGAATTCGCACAGCGTTAACCATGGAATTACCAGTTCCCGAAGGAATGAGGCGACCCATGATAACGTTTTCCTTGAGACCGACCAGCGTATCGATTTTTCCGGCAATGGCCGCATTGGTCAACACCTTGGTGGTTTCCTGGAAAGAAGCCGCCGAGATGAAACTATCCGTACCCAAAGAGGCCTTGGTAATTCCGAGCAACATCGGCCGGAAAGAAGCTGCGCGCTTGCCTTGAACGACCACGCGGTTATTGGACTCGCGGATTCTGGCTTTCGAGATTTCCTCGCCTTCCAAAAGTTCGGTATCGCCAGGATTTACGACAGCTACTTTGCGCAGCATCTGGCGTACAATGCTTTCAATGTGTTTATCGGAAATCGTCACGCCTTGCAAACGGTACACAGCTTGAATTTCTTCCACCAAGTAACGTTGTACGGCGGCATCACCGGCGATTTGCAGAATGTCATGAGGATCGATTGGGCCGTCGCAAAGCTTATCGCCGGAGCGGACGCGATCGCCCGGATGTACGGTAACATGCTTGCCACGGGGGATCAAATAGGATTCTTTGACGTCGCCATCTTCGATGACGATGCGCTGCTGACCGCGCTCAACTTCACCGAAGGTTACAATGCCGTCAATGGCGGTAACCACGGCCGGTGATTTCGGTCGGCGTGCTTCAAAGAGTTCGGCCACGCGCGGAAGACCACCGGTGATATCACGAGTCTTTCCTGCGGCTCTGGCGATTTTAACCAGTGGCTCACCGGCAAAAACCGTGTCACCATGTTTGTACTGAAGATAGGCGTTTTCCGGTACGGCATAACGTCCCAGCTTGGTTTTGCCGTCCTCGGCCAAGATGATGACATGCGGATGGAGTTTGGCGCGTTTGTCGCGAATGACGCGAAGGCGTTCCATGCCGGTGGTGTCATCGTACTCGGTTACATAAGTAACGCCATCTTTAAGTCCATCAAATTCAATGGTGCCTGCGTTGCGGGTAATGATGAGCGTGTTGTAAGGATCCCATTCGAACATGAGGGTTCCAGCTTTGATCTGTGCGCCATCCTTGACTTTAAGCAAGGCGCCGTAAGGCACGACGTAACGCACTTTGGTAATGCCGTGTTCATCGAGTAGGGACATTTCCCCAGAGCGGCTGACCACAACGGAGTCACCCTTTTTATTTTCGACCAGCTCCACGTCGCGCAAGGAAATTTTGCAATCCCACTTGGCCTTCTTGACCGACTCTGCCGTCATGCGGGAAGCGGCGCCACCGATATGGAAAGTACGCAAGGTAAGCTGCGTGCCGGGTTCGCCAATCGACTGGGCAGCCATCACACCAACAGCTTCACCGATGTCGATCATGCGACCGTTAGCGAGGTTACGGCCATAGCACTTTCCGCAAACGCCGCGGAGCGCTTCGCAGGTGAGCACGGAGCGCACCTTGACGCTTTCGATTCCTGCCTTGCCGATTTTGTCAGCCATGACTTCATCGATGAGTTCTCCGGCATGGCAAATGACCTGGTCAGAAACCGGATGGAAAATGTCGTCACAAGCCACGCGGCCGAGAATCTTGTCGGCTACCGAGACCACGACATCGTCACCTTCCATGGTGTCCGTCATGTCCAGTCCGAGTACCGTGCCGCAATCTTCTTCATTCACAACCACGTCTTGCGCAACGTCTACAAGGCGACGGGTCAAATAGCCGGCGTCGGCGGTTTTAAGAGCCGTGTCCGCCAAGCCCTTACGAGCACCGTGAGTGGAGATGAAGTATTCGAGTACGTTCAAACCTTCCCGGAAGCAGGAAAGAATCGGGTTCTCAATAATTTCATGTCCCGTGATTTTTTTCTGAGGCTTGGCCATAAGGCCACGCATTCCGGAAAGCTGCTTGATCTGCTCGCGGCTACCACGAGCGCCGGATACGGCCATCATATAAACAGGATTGAAACCATCGCGATCCTGGGCCAATTTTTCGTACACAAGTGTGGCCACATCATTGGTGGTATGCGACCAGAGATCGATGATTTGATTGTAACGCTCGCCATCGGTGATGACGCCGTTTTCATAGAGCTCGGCGACCTTGTCGACCTTAACCTTAGTGCCCTTGATCATTTCATACTTCTCAGGCGGGATAATCATGTCCCCAATGGCGATGCTCATGCCGCCCTTGGTGGCCCACTTGAAACCCAGTTCTTTAATGGCATCCAAGAACAGACAGGTGCGCTCATTCCCGGCGATACGGAAATACTTGTCGATGGTAGCAGAAATCGTCTTCTTGTCGAAGGTTTTATTGATGAAGCCCAGATCATTGGGAATCACATCGTTCAAAATCACGCGGCCCACGGACGTTTCGATGAGTTTTCCGTCGACTCTAACCTTAATAGGTACGTGCAATTCCACGCCGCCGGCTTCCAAACATTGGATGGCTTCATTGGAATCGGTGAACATTTTTCCTGCGCCTTTGCCCTTGGTCTTCATGGCCGTCAGGTAATAGCAGCCGAGCACAATATCCTGCGAAGGTACAGCAATGGGCTGACCGGATGCGGGGTGCAAGATGTTATTGGAAGACATCATGAGGATACGACACTCGAGCTGAGCCTCAAAGGACAGCGGCAAGTGAATGGCCATTTGATCGCCGTCGAAGTCGGCGTTGAAAGCCGTACACACTAGCGGATGCAAGCGGATGGCTTTGCCTTCTACCAGTTTGGGATAAAAAGCCTGAATACCCAGACGATGCAAGGTAGGCGCGCGGTTCAAGAGCACGGGATGATCGTCGATGATCTCTTCCAGAATATCCCAAACCTCAGGGCGCTCTTTTTCCACAAATTTCTTTGCGGACTTGACCGTATGTACAAAACCCTTCTCTTCCAGTTTCTGGATAATAAAAGGTTTGTAAAGCTCGAGGGCCATGGGCTTGGGCAAGCCGCATTGATGAATTTTAAGATCCGGACCCACCACGATTACAGAACGGCCGGAATAGTCCACACGTTTGCCGAGCAAGTTCTGACGGAAGCGACCCTGCTTACCTTTGAGCAATTCGGACAAGGACTTGAGCGGACGGCGATTTTCGCCCTTCACCGAGAAGGTGCGACGGCCATTGTCGAACAATACGTCCACGGCTTCTTGAAGCATGCGCTTCTCATTGCGCAGAATAACTTCCGGGGCTTTGATATCAATGAGCTTCTTCAAACGATTGTTGCGATTGATGACGCGACGGTACAAATCGTTCAAATCGGACGTAGCAAAACGGCCACCTTCCAACGGCACCAAGGGGCGCAAATCCGGAGGAATGACGGGCAGCACATCCAGAACCATCCATTCTGGACGGTTGGGTGATTTACGGAAGGCTTCCACAACTTTGAGGCGCTTCAAAAGATCCTGCTTGCGCTGGCTGGAGGTCTCTTCTTTGATGCGCTTGCGCATATCGACGGAAAGAGTTTCCGGATTCAGTTCGGCCAGAAGTTGTTTGATTGCGGAGGCACCCATCTTGGCATCAAAATGCCGGCCTTCGTCTTCAAGGTCGATGTATTCATCTTCAGAAATGAGCTGGCCGAGTTTGAGATCGGTATCACCTGGATCAAGAACGATGTACGATTCATAGTAGATGACGCGTTCTAGGTTCGTAACCGACATGCCGAGCAAGGACCCGATGACGGATGGCAAGCTCTTGAAGAACCAAATATGCACCACCGGCACAGCCAATTCGATATGTCCCATGCGTTCCCGACGCACTTTGGAATGGGTCACTTCCACGCCGCAGCGATCGCAAACGACACCGCGATAGCGAATGCGCTTGTACTTTCCGCACGAGCATTCCCAGTTCTTTACCGGGCCAAAAGTGCGTTCGCAAAACAACCCGTCTTTTTCGGGTTTGAAGGAGCGGTAATTGATGGTTTCCGGCTTGGTAACTTCACCGTACGACCAGCCCCGGACGACATCGGGGGAAGCCAGCTGAATACTGATGGCTTCTTTATCCTGGACTTCCGTGGAGTTCTCGAAAAAATCGTTCATTATTATCTCCCGCTAATTTTCCGCTGAACCTATTACTCTTCTACTAAGGAGGTGGGCCTCATTGACTCAACATCCCTGCTAATTCCACCGAGCGACCAGCCCCAAAGGGCCGCACACCGCGCGTTGCCTCTTTAGGCCAGTTCTTCTTCCTTCTGCAAGAACTTTACGTCCAGGCATAGGGCTTGCATTTCTTTAATGAGCACATTGAAGGATTCCGGTACGCCAGGCCGGGGTGCATTTTCACCCTTGACGATGGCTTCGTAAATCTTCGAGCGACCCATAACATCATCGGATTTAACCGTGAGGATTTCCTGCAATGTATAGGCAGCGCCGTAGGCTTCCAGTGCCCAAACTTCCATTTCGCCAAAGCGCTGACCGCCAAACTGGCTCTTGCCGCCGAGGGGCTGCTGAGTGACCAGAGAATAGGGTCCAATGGAACGTGCATGAATCTTATCGTCGACCAAATGGCCGAGCTTGAGCATGTACATGTACCCGACGCCTACTTCATTATTGAGGCGCTCACCGGTGCGTCCGTCAAAAAGAACCGTTTTACCGGACTGCGGTAGCTTCGCTTCCTTTAGTGCGGCAAGAATATCATCATAGCTCGCTCCGTCAAAAACTGGCGATGCGATTTTTATTCCGAGCGCTGCGGCAGCCCAGCCTAGATGCGTTTCCAGCACCTGACCCACGTTCATACGGGAAGGCACGCCAAGCGGATTCAGAAGAATCTGGACGGGTTCACCATTGGGCATGAAAGGCATATCTTCCACGGGAACGATTTTGGAAATAACGCCCTTGTTACCATGACGGCCGGCCATTTTATCACCCACCGCAATGCGGCGCTTCTTGGCGATATAAATCTTGACCAGTTGCAAAACGCCGGGCTTCAGTTCGTCACCGCGAATGATCTTGTCGATTTCCTTATCCAGCTCGTCTTCGAGCCGGAAAATCATCTCGTTGGCGGAATTCAAAACTTTTTCTGCCGTCTTATTCGCCTTTTCATCAGACGTCAAACCCTCGGGGACATTGACATCAGAAAAATTGATCTTTTGCAGAATCTTGTCGTTGAACTTTTTGCCTTTTCCGACAATGAGCTCATTGGTGGATCCGTCCCGAATTTCCTGCGAATCTTGGCCGTCCAAAAGTTCCAGCAGCTTCTTGTCCCGGGCCGAGGTGATCTCTTGAATGCGTGCACTCATAGTAGCGCGCAATTCATCAATCCGATCCTTATCGCTTTTTTTGGTTTTCTTATCCCGCTCCTTGCGTGAGAACGTGCGGCTTTCCACTACAATGCCCTTCATGCCAGGAGGGGCCTTGAGTGAAGAGTCGCGGACATCGCCGGCTTTTTCGCCGAAGATGGCGCGTAGCAAACGTTCTTCCGGAGACAACTCTGTTTCGCCCTTGGGCGTTACTTTGCCGACCAAAATATCACTGGCATCCACTTCCGCGCCGACGCGGATAATACCGTTTTCATCTAAGTTCCGAAGCGATTCTTCGGAAACATTGGGGATTTCTCGGGTCAATTCTTCAGGACCACGCTTGGTATCACGCACTTCCAATTCATATTCTTCAATATGGATGGAGGTAAACGTGTCTTTCTTGGAAAGCTCCTCGGAGATGATAATGGCATCTTCGTAGTTGTAGCCGTTCCAGGGAAGGAAACCGATTAGGATGTTCTTGCCGAGCGCCAATTCTCCATTGGAAGTGCTGGAACCGTCCGCGAGCACGTCGCCGCGCTTGATAACTTGACCCACCTTGACCAGGATTCTCTGATTGATGCAGGAGTCTTGATTGGACCGCTCAAATTTGCGGAGATGGTAGGTGTCGTATTCGGGGACGTCTAGGAAATCGGTGACCAACTTGCCGGCTTCTTCGCGCTTGATGACGACGGTGCGGGCATCCACGGAGTGGACGAGTCCACTGTGCAGAGCAACCACCATTGCGCCGGAATCGTAGGCGGCCTTGGCTTCCAATCCGGTTCCCACTAGTGGTGATTCAGGGATTAGCAACGGCACAGCTTGGCGCTGCATATTGGAGCCCATGAGCGCGCGGTTGGCGTCATCGTGTTCCAGGAATGGAATGAGGCCCGCAGCGATGGAAACAAGCTGCTTGGGCGACACATCCATAAGCTGTACATTGTCGCGAGGAATCAGCGGGAACTCACCTTGCTTGCGCACGATGACGTAATCGCTTACGAAACGATTTTTTTCGTTGATGATAGTCGAAGCTGGAGCGACGTGATAATCGTCTTCCTGATCCGCAGTCAAATAGATCACTTCATCGGTTACAATGCCACCCTTGACTTTGCGATAAGGCGTTTCGATAAAGCCGAACTGGTTCACTTTGGCGTACGCGGCCAAGGAAGAAATAAGGCCGATGTTCGGACCTTCCGGTGTTTCAATCGGGCACAGCCGACCATAATGGCTATGATGCACGTCGCGCACTTCGAAGCCCGCGCGCTCGCGTGTCAAACCGCCAGGCCCTAGGGCGGACATACGGCGTTTATGCGTCAGTTCCGCCAGGGGATTCATTTGATCCATGAACTGGGAAAGCTGGGACGAACCGAAGAATGTTGATATGACCGTCGAAACCGTACGGGCATTCACGAGATCCTGAGGCGTAAGCTCTTCCGTATCGCGCAGGGACAAGCGTTCACGAATGGTTCGCGCCATGCGTGTTAGGCCCAATGAAAACTGGTTGCCTAGCAATTCGCCAACGGACCGTACCCGGCGATTGCCGAGATGATCAATATCATCCAGGAAGCCATCCTGCATAAACAGGGATACTAGATAACGCATGATGGCGATGAAATCATCCTTGGTCATCGTCATCGTTTCCATCGGAACTTTGAGCTTGAGGCGGCTATTCAAACGATAGCGACCGACTTCGCCCAGATCGTAACGCTTGTCATCAAAGAACAAGCGCTCTAATAGCGTTCTGGCGGTTTGCACATTCGGGGGATCTCCAGGCCGAATCAGACTGTAGATGCGGAAGAGCGCTTCTTCTTCATTGGAAGTGGGATCCGCGGACAAGGTGTTATGCAGAACGGGATTGCTTTCCACGCCCTTGATCAGCTTGACCTTCTTGAGACCCAATTCGCCGATTTTTTTGGCGAGTACAGGAGTGATAACTGTATTGGCTTCGGCAATCAATTCGCCGGTATCCTTGTCGACCAAGTCCTCGTAGAGAACCTTATCTTCAAGGCCGTCAAGGGCTTTGGGATTAACGGTCATCTCTTCCGATTCATAGAAAATCTTGACCAGATCCTGGTTGCGGGAGAAGCCGATGGCTCGTAAAAGAATGGTGGCGGGAATTTTCCGCCTTCGATCGATATTAATGTACATGGCCTCGTTGACGTCCACGAGAAATTCAACCCAGGAGCCGCGATAAGGTATAACGCGGGCTTTGAGTAAACGCTTGCCGTTGGGATGGGTTTCTTCGTCGAAACTCACGCCTGGCGAACGATGTAACTGCGACACGATGACGCGCTCCGCGCCATTTATGATAAATGTGCCGTTTTGGGTAATCAGGGGAAGGTCACCGATATATACATCGTTCGTGATCTTCTCGACGAACTTGCGCTCTTCGCCTTCACCTTCAAAAATATTCAAGCTCAGGGTCGCTTTGAGCGGAGCAGCGTAGGTCATTCCTCGTTTCTGGCATTCTTCCAGAGAATACTTGGGAACGCCTAACGAATAGCCCTCGAACTCAAGGGAATACATTTCCTTGATATCCGTAATGGGGAACACTTCGCTGAAAATCTTCTGCAGGCCTTCGTTCTTCCGCTCTTTGGGAAGGGTGCCCGCTTGGATGAAACGGTTGAATGAATTGACCTGCACATCCAGCAGGTAAGGCAACTCATAATTAAACCGACTTGAAGAGTATGTCCGTCTTTCCACCAAAGTCTCCGATCCCTTAAAAGTTCCAGCACCAGCCATTTCAGGCCGGCAAACACATCTCTAAAAACGGAAAAACGCCTGTCCGCAGGCGCGGGCAGGGCGTACGATTTCTCCAGCTATATAGCGAAGAATTTTTCTCAAGGATTACTTCAGGCTTACCTTGCCGCCAGCTTCCTCGAGCTCCTTCTGCATCTTTTCGGCTTCGGCCTTGGCCACGCCTTCTTTTACCGTCTTGGGAGCGCCGTCGACCAAGGCTTTGGCTTCTGCCAGGCCAAGACCGGTGATGGTGCGAACTACCTTGATGACGCCGATTTTCTTTTCGCCAGCTGATTCCAGCACGACGTCGAATTCGGTTTTTTCAACAGGGGCTTCCGCAGCAGCGCCAGCGCCACCGGAAACGGCAACTGCAGCTGCGGCAGCAGCTTCAATTCCGTATACGTTCTTAAGATAATCCGAAAGTTCTTTGGCCTGTAATAGGGATAGGGCTACAATCTTGTCGCCGATTTCCTTCACAGGAGTTGAGTAAGTTGCATCTGACATGGAAATGTCCTCCGTTAGATTGATTAAAAAATTTCTTTACTTTTCGTTCTGCTTATCGTCCGGTCGCTTCTAGGAGAAACGCCGGTTTTTTCAAGTTTGGTTTTCTTTCTAGTTCTATTGAGCGCCTCCCTCCAATTTCTCGACGAGAGCCTTGATTTGGCCGGCAATCTTGGTGCCTGGGCTCTTGATGACGCCCGCAACGTTGGCACCTGGCCCGAGAGCCAAGGTGACGATCGAAGCCTGCAATTCTTTCTTACCTGGCATCTTGGCCAATGCGGCGATTTTGTCGCCGGGATAGGTGGCACCATCGATGGAAACCACCTTAACGGTCATGAAGCCTTCATTGGCCTTGTAGAACTCAACCAATGCCTTGGCCGGAGCCATGGGATCTTGGTCGTCCGATAGGATAATCGCGGTGGGACCCACGAGATGTTTTTCAAGGCCTTTGATACCGGCTCCATCCAGGGCGCGCTTGATGAGGGTGTTTTTAGCCACCTTCATTTTCATGCCCTTTTTCTTGAGGCTGGCACGTAAGGCTGTCACCGTCTCCACGCGAATGCGGGAGAAATCCGTGACATAAATTCCTAATGCACTTTTGAAGCTAGCCTCCAATTGGGCAATGACTTCGCTTTTATTGTTATTTGATTTTTGTACTACCATATTATGCCTCGCTTACCTGGCTATGCCTTTGTCCAAGCGCACCCCGGGACTCATCGTGCCAGCCAGAGTGATGCTACGGACATATACACCTTTGGAAGTGGGAGGCTTGGCCTTGACCACTGCATCGATTAAAACCTTGACGTTCTCAACCAATTGGTCGGCGTTGAACGACACCTTGCCGACCGGCGCATGGACGTTGCCGCCCTTGTCGACGCGAAACGCGATTTTACCGGCTTTGAGTTCCTTCACAACTTGGGCGACATTCATGGTGACAGTGCCCGCCTTTGGGCTCGGCATCAATCCACGCGGTCCAAGTATACGGGCAATTCGGCCGACCAAGGGCATCATGTCTGGAGTCGCGATCACTTGATCGAAATCCATCCATCCGCCCTGGATCTTGGTTACCATTTCCTCGGCGCCGACATAATCCGCTCCGGCGGCGGTGGCGGCCTTTTCCAATTCACCTTTACAAAATGCTAGTACTCGGACTTTTTTGCCCGTTCCGTGTGGCAGCACCACGTTTCCGCGCACGACTTGCTCGGAATACTTGGGGTCCACGCCTAGATTCATGTGTACTTCCAAAGAGGAATCAAATTTTGTTTTGATCCCACCTTTGAGAATCGTCACAGCCTCAGGGAGTTGGTACTCCTTTTGCCGATCAATCTTCTCGGCGAGGCTGCGGTAGTTTTTGCTCTTCTTCATGGCTCCTACCTTTGGTTGCCTATTTAATCTTGCCGGTACTTCAACGCGAGGGTCTTCGGAGTCTTGCTGCGACTTTCATCGCACCAAGCCTCTGGGGGTCCGTTCCGGGTTTTCCGGATCCCTCCACCGCGTTTGCTTTCCTTTAGGCTATTTCCAAGCCCATGCTTTTAGCCGTTCCTGTCACCATGCTCATGGCCGCAGCCAAGTCAACGGTGTTGAGATCCGGCATTTTCATTTTAGCGATATCCTCGATTTGCTTCTGCGTAACCTTGCCAACCTTCTTACGGTTCGGCTCACCGGATCCTTTTTCCAAGCCCATGGCCTTTTTCAAAAGATCAGGAGTTGGCGGTGTTTTTGTAACGAAGCTGAAGCTGCGATCGGCATAGACCGTGATCACGACCGGGATGATATATCCCTTTTTGTCTTGAGTCTGGGCGTTAAACGCTTTGCAGAACTCCATAATGTTCAATCCCCGCTGACCCAAGGCCGGGCCGATGGGAGGGGAAGGGTTGGCAGCGCCAGCCGGCACCTGTAATTTGATATATCCCGTAATTTTCTTTGCCACAATAGCTCCTATACCGAATCAACTTGCACGAAGTCCAATTCAACGGGTGTGGAACGCCCAAAGACGCTGACCATCACCTTTAATTTTCCCTTTTCGGGATTTATTTCCTCGACAACTCCATCGAAATCCTTGAATGGACCGTCCTTGATTCGGACTTTTTCGCCGCTGGTGAATGGAATTTCCACGACTCCGGAAACCGTTGGCTCCACGGCAGTCTGGCCCAGAATGCGATCCACTTCACTCTTGCGTAAAGGTTGGGGTTTGCCCACTCCGACAAAATGAGTGACACCGGGAACATCCGTTACGTAATGCATGGTCTCTTTAGTCAACTCCATCTCAACGAGGAGGTAACTGGGATAGAACTTCTTGTCCCGAGTCGTCTTTTTTCCCTTTTGCACCGTCGTGACTTCACGTGTCGGCATGAGTATTTGACCGAACATCTCCTGAAGGCCGTTTTTCTCAATAAGGGCCTCAAGGTGCTGTTTGACCTTGCCCTCCTGCCCGGAATATGTATGGACCACGTACCACTTCTTCACTTTATGCGATTCCTATCCGTTCCGTTCGTTGCTGCAAACTTCAGTACCTGTTCCAAGCTGGAACCGGCCGCCGCTACAGACGTCATCCTAAAATGTACTGAACCAGTTTTCCCAAAAGCGAATCAACCATAAACACAAATGACATCGACAGGAGACTGAAGATGACCACGGTAATCGTGGATCCTTTCAGTTCCTCACGCGTAGGCCAAGTCACCTTGCGTAGCTCGGCAATCACGTCTCTGATATAATTTTGAAATCTCTTCATAATCAAAAACTTTCAGGCCAGGGGGGACTTGAACCCACAACCTACGGTTTTGGAGACCGGTACTCTACCAATTGAGCTACTGACCTAGAATTCCTTCTTTAGACCAATATCTCGGTTACAACACCCGCTCCGACGGTCCTTCCGCCTTCACGTATAGCAAAACGCAGGTCCTTTGCCATGGCAATCGGCGCAATCAATTCCGCCGTAATCGACACGTTGTCACCTGGCATCACCATCTCAACACCCGCCGGCAAGTCACAGCTACCCGTAACATCCGTGGTACGGAAATAAAACTGCGGACGATAGCCGTTGAAGAACGGCGTATGTCTACCGCCTTCGTCTTTCGACAA
>JAYSRH010000039.1:0-5382 GCA_043721115.1 Fibrobacteria bacterium
ACGGCAACACGCACTGTATCACTGCGGACTAGCCTAATCGTGTCACGAATGGTCTGCACCACGGTGTCCCGCACTACCACTGGAGCAATGGGAATGTGGATGGGATCAGGGCAACCGTCTTCATCTTGGTACCCGTCGTAGTCTTCTGCATCATTCGGACACTTGTCGGTGGCATTGGGGTTTTCATCAAAATCTGAATCAGCATTTCTGCCGACGCCTCCAAAGCCAATGCTCAGCGTGGCCGCAAGGATGGGAGTGGGCTGAAGCACATAATTTTTAACGCCATCCCCGCTATGATTGGTGGACCATTTGGTTCGGTTTTCCTGCGTAGATAGGCTGCCTTCAAAGGACAGCGCCGTCGACCATCCAGACGCGTAGACTTTTTTGGTTCCGACAGCCAGGTTGAGCTGGTCCCTTGCGAAAATATCCAAAAATGGACCGGCAGTCACATTGATGATACGGGACTTGCCGTAGAAATCGAGGAACACACTCCAGTCTTTGTGCGCCAACCACTCCAATGCGAGACCACCCAGCATGGCGGAGTTCTCCTCTGGAATGTTTGCAGCTTTTTTCGTCCAAATCAAAGCATCCATACCGAAGTTGACATGCACAAGCAAGGGCTTTGGTGTTTTGAGTCGGGTAAAATCAAAAGTCCATGCCAACATGGGATTGAGGCTGTATCCATCAGAAGTAAATGCGCCACTCGTATTGAAAACGCTCACATGCGAATACTGGGGATCCCGGGCATAATAACCTGCCGCTGGATCTCCCGTGGGAAGGCTGACTCGCATGATGTAGGCCAAACGAATCAAGGCTGTTGGTTCCATTCCCGGATGCATCAATTTCAAGGCCACTGCCATGTCGCCCAAACCGGTGGTGCCATTTTCAAACCCGGGAATCACGTCTTCGAAAAAGGGGACATCCAGTCCGATATCCATCCAATTGGTTACACCCAAGGCGATACTCATGTCTTGGGTAAATAAATTGACGTCTGCAATATTGTGGGAGCCGGAGGGTAAAAATTCCTCCAAGGCCTTGTTCCCATACTCACCTTTGAGCGACAAACCCAATTGATAACTGCCCTGTCCAATGCTATAGGCAGAATAGGTGGTGTTGACTCCAGAAAGGCCACCCGTATTAATATTGTTGGCAAATCCGATGCTTACCAATGCTCCCAAAAATGCAATCATTTGTGTTTTCATAAAATCCCATTTCTTGTCCATCAGCAACCGTACCATTTTTTTGGAAAAGGTATCCATAATTTTTGGAAAGTAATGAATTTTGGAATAGTTCTTCGATTTTCACGGGAAATTCCTCATTGTATCGCCGAAAACGGGCATTAAAGGTTTTGGCCGGACATGAAGAATGAATGAAGCGAGCTTTTTAAGTTCGAAAAGTGGACGATTAAACTAACTTATTGGCGTGCAAATTTTTTGGGACACCCCTAAAATCATGGTGATTCTAGTCATGGTTCTCACCATGGTTTTTCCAATATTAGGCCATGGGGCGGCTAGTCCTGAAACAGCTTCCCTTGGGCCCAAGAGCAGTTCCGCGTTAGATCAAAAAGCTATTCATGACAAGTACAACGATGGCGATTTTGATGCCGTTATTCTTGCACTGGAAAAGTTTAGGCAAAGCCATTCCCGTTATTCCCGCGGTGACAGTACTTTTATTGCCAAGCATTTGGCCGTAGTGTATTCGGCAAATCCCGCCACTCGTGAAAAGGGCAAGTACTATATGTACCAGTTGCTCGAGATGCTTCCTTCAGCCAAGCTTGTGGATATGTATGTCAGTGACGAAATCGATCGGATCTTCGAAAAAGTCCGGGAGGAGTTCGTCGTTCGCCAACAGTCCTTTGGCGTGGATTCCACCCAGATGAACATTCCGCATAAAGCCCCCGTAACCCCCGCTTTGAGTTCCGTAGCTAGCCAGGAAGTGCAACCCACAAACGAGAGAAGAAAAACCGGGTCGAAATCGCATTCTACCTATTGGATGGCGGCCGGCGCTGCCGGAATTGCTGCTGCAGGTGTGATAGTTTATTTTGCCTTTAGTTCACCCGACAACTCCAAATCAACGGTTTATGTCGTTCATTAATCGTCAGGCCGCAAAACGGTGGGCGTGGTTTGCACCATTGGTTTTTTTGTTGCTGTCCTTTTGGGGCTGCAATAGTACGGATCCCGCCAAGGTATATATGGATATCAAGTTGGACTCCACTTGGCTGACTTACGATTCCATTCGGGTGACGCTTAAATACCCGGCCACGGGAGCAATTGATACCATTTTCCATGGTCCGGTGACGTCCGTGTCGGATTTGAATAGAGTGGAAGTCAATGGATATCATGGTGAAAAGGTGACCGTAGTGATTGTTGGATTTAAAAATGCCGTAGCCACCGAACAAGTTTCCAAGGAATACGACGGCACAAAACAAGAAACGATTAAAACAGACACTATTGTACACGCCCACCCAAAACTTTTGGTACTAAAGCCTGATTCACTCATTCTGTATCAAGGTGGCCAATCAGAGAGCCTCTACGTCACCCCTACCCTGGATTGGGCAGGTAAGTCGGTGAATTGGAAATCTCTCGATACCACTAAAGCCCAGGTTTCTGCATTGGGTGTCGTGACACCACGTAGGGCGGGTGTTGCCTCTATTGTCGCGTCTGCAAATGATTCCGTGAAGGATACTGTTCAAGTTAGGGTTGTTTTGGATCCGCCTGTTTTAAATGTAGGCGCTCCCGACACAACGGTATTGATTAATACTCCGGTTATTTTCAAGGTCCATGCCAGCCAGGCCTATGGTTTTATAAAAAGTTTTGCCTGGGATTTGGACGGAGACGGTAAGTTTGAAGACTCCTTAGGAAATTACCCCGCTTCGCAAAAAGAGTTCAGCACAACGGCAAAAACTTATACAGCGCTTGGAACCGTAGTTGTGCGATTCCGGGTTAGGGACGGGGAAGGCAATGCCGATTCTGCTAGTCTATCGGTGAAGGTCACTAATGCACTGCCGCTCCCTTCAAATGTCAACTTGATATCCTTATCGCTGTCGACAGGGCCTATAACACCAGTTTTTAATACGGATAGCCTTGCCTACCGTAGCTTTGTTTTTGATGGCTCTCGTAACACTACTGTTACGGCAGTTGCTGAAAACGCCAAGACTTCCGTTTCAATTAATTCAGGCGCTGCTCATCTAGGCACAACCTCGGCGAATTTAGCCTTGAATGAAGGGACAAATCTGGTCAACATTAAAGTCATTGGCCAAGACGCTGCATCCAGCCGAATCTACAAGATTATTGTCACTGTACCGCCAAACCTGGAACCGGCGCCATGAAAATTGCTGGCATTGTGTTACTCTGGAGTATTTCCCTCGTCTCAGCCAAATTCCAATTGCGTTCGGAAACATGGACGAATTTGGCCGGCGCAAACGGAGCCGCCATTCTCACATTTTACCATTACGACAACAACGGAAACCGCATTCTCAAGGAAACGCGACCCGCCCCTGATACCTCCGGTACCGTGATGGGCGCGACCAAGTACACGTATGATGGGGCTGGTAGAACGATTAAAATCGTTCTATGCGACGCTGCCGACACACTTTCTATCGTGCAATACGGGTATGGATTTAGCGACAATCTAGCAGCTATTTTCACACAGGATAAAACCGGAAAAGTCAGGTATGTGGATAGTTTAGTCTACAATATCCAAGGCCAATTGATTCAAAACCGCCGCATCATCGGTGGAGTCGTGATTCAAACTCACAATTTCAAATACGATACCGGCAGTCGATTGGTTTCCGACACCTTGTATGAAGATACCGGTTCCGGCTTGCAACCAGCCCAGGCGGTATTGACCGCCTACGATACCGTAGGAAGAGTCGCATCCGAAGGAAATTATCGCTACACAGGAGGTTCCTGGTACTCGATCAACACAATGATGATGGGTTATACCGGAAACCAGCTCGTGTCTTTGACCAACTATGCCAGAAACGGATCTGATAAGGCCTTGTTGGATTCCGTTGCGATTACTTATGATGCTTATGGAAATCGCTCAAAAGAATTGGGATTCGATGATGAGCGATTGCCACTTTATTCCATCGTCTATGACTGGTTGAATTTGAATCCCGGAGCCATCCGTTTTGCCAATGTGCCTGGACACTTTGCATTCGAGACGAGCTCGCGTGGACTTCGTTTGGTTGATGCTGAGACCGGCAAGATTCTGTTAAATATGCGCGACGCCCGGGGTTTCTTGCTGCATCAGGAATCCTTCGTCGCCATTAACGGGGTGTTGGAAATCCCCTGGCCTGCCTCACTTCCCAGAGGCATGTATGTGGTTGAAGTTATTTCCAGTCAAGCCCATCAAGGCTTAACTGTAATCCGTCCATGACTATTCGAATGAATTTACCATATCCCAAAGAGGATGCTATGAAAAAAACAGCCATGCTTCACTGGTTAACTCCCCTGCTTTTGTTGGGAACAGTCTGGTCCCAGAATATTGGAACGCCGCTCTTTCCTCATAAAGACGGGGAAGCGGATGTCTCCAGCATGTCCGGAACCAACAAGGATTTGGAAGTGAAAGGCGGCGCCAACAAGGTGGTCTCCTGGATCACGTACCAAACCGCGGGATTGGATCTGGCCAATATCACCAAGGCCACTTTGACCGTGTATGTCAATGGATTGACCACGCCAGGATCCGTTTCCCTATATGCGTTGACATCGGCCATTACCGCGCCGGAAAATAATGTCAAGCTGTCCGACATCAAATACGATACCGGTTTCGTGTTGTCCAAACTAACTCTAACCACGTCCGATGTGGAAAAAGTGTTGCAGGTTGATTTGACGACGTTGGTTAAAAGCCCCACCTTCAAAGGTTTGGCCTTGGCCTCTACGGATGGCGTGGCTGTTACGTTTGGCTCTAAGGAAGGGCCGATGAAGCCTTTGATACTTTTGACGTATGCAGGTACGGGTGGTGGAACAGGTCCTGCGGGTCCTGCTGGTGCGACAGGAGCCACGGGTGCGACTGGACCGCAAGGGCCAAAGGGGGATAGCGGGGCGGTAGGGGCAACTGGACCGGCGGGGCCGATAGGTGTGACTGGACTCCAAGGACCGAAGGGAGATAGCGGGGTTGCGGGAGCGACGGGTCCTGCAGGGCCTACGGGAGCCACTGGAAGTACAGGATATAATTCCTCAGCTGTTTCAATTAGCTTTTTTATTTGAGATGATTTTGCCATGACGTTCAAAGATTTGATGACAAGTCCAACGTAGGTGGGAAGAAGAGTTAAAAGCTGAGCCAAACCTTCGAAAGACTCGTAGTTGAACAAGTAGATGAATTGCAGCAACGTAAAAGTATCGACAAAAATCAAATGCATGACTATTCCGTATACCCAAT
>JAYSRH010000040.1:0-2158 GCA_043721115.1 Fibrobacteria bacterium
CAATCTCATCAAAGCACGCCTTGGCTAATCCCATTTTGGACAAGCCTTTTGAGGAGAGTTGGTTTTTTGCCGACGTAAACGCTGTCGGTGACCGATTTAGGCTACCCGTCGCCGAAACATTGCATATCCGAAAAGTACTGCGCATTCAGCCGGGTCGCATGGTTGTGGCCAGCAACGGTAAAGGGGGCGTGTTTCGCTGCGAAACATTTTTGACAAAAGGAGACGAGCTGGAGCTTGCTGTGGCCGAATGCATCGAAATGGAAGTGCCCCCACCCAAATTGAATATGGTCTTAAGTCTATTGAAGGGGAAGGATTTGGAGGAGCCGATTGATGGCATCTGCCAATTGAATATTCGAGCCGTTCACCTAGTGTCGACGGACCATTCCCAGGAGTTCAAAGGCCAGAATTACGATCGACTGGTGGAAAGGCTTCGGGCCAAATCCATCGTTGCCTTAAAACAATCTAAAAAAGCTTGGCTCACGGAAATTCACGCACCTATTTCCTTACCTGAATGGCGAAATCGTTTCAGGACTTTGCCCTTGATTTTGGCGCACCCGGGGAAAGATCGTTTACCGGAACATTTGGATGAAGAGTATGGAGTATTGATTGGGCCTGAAGGCGGCTTCTCCAGCGGAGAAATAAGCCAACTTGAAAAGGAAAGTGTCTATACGATAAGTCTAGGTGAAACCCGCATTAGAGGTACGCATGCTCCTTTACTTCTATGCGGAAAACTATTAGGACTTGATCTATTACGTTGAGGCTTGAATCAGAATGGGTTGCCCTTGCAGGAACCAGAGCTACCTGTATCTTTCACGATATCATTGCAATTGAAATTAACACTTGTATCTACAGTCAATTTCGCACTGGTGCCTAAATACATCTGGTAAGGAACAGTTGCGGATTTATTGCCATAAATATTCATGGCTCCTTTAAACTCTGCTGTCCCCTCAATATGAATAACATTCAAATCCGGTAAGGGAATATTATTTACAATTGAGCCGCCATCAAATGAAGCCGTACTGGCTCCATCAACAAATATTAAATGCCCACCGCCATCGTTTCCATCATCGAAGCCACTAAGCCCAGATGCAATAAGATTGGTTGAAATAATTGATGCACCTCTCATTACATTAATTGCACCATGTGATTCAAGCCGACAGTCTATAATTGCCAAAGTTGTAATTCTTACCCACAGTCCGCCCTGAAAGACCAATCCATCAACGGAACCACCACTATTAAAATCAAAAACACCGCCTGCAGCATAGGTATTGGCTTTGTTTCTTCCGCTAATCGAAGTGGGAAAAGCAGAAGCGTCAAACCCTCCAAGTATTGTCAATTTAGAGTTAGGCCATAGACCTTGAGTATAACTTCCCGATGCAATCCAAATTTCCTTTCCAGCATTACCTGCATCCCCAACCACTCCTGCCAAATCTCCGCTAGCCTCTTCCCAACTTGAACCGCTCCCCGCTCCTCCAGACTTAATGAATATTACGCCGCTCCTTCGCCAAACATTCCGCGTGACCGTGGTTTTGTTGCCTAAACTGTCCGTCTCCACTATCAGGCAAGGATTGGTCGCCGAATCATTGGGAAGATTGCACACGGATTGCCTATCGACACCATCGGATTTGTAAGCAATTGTGAAAGAGGATGAATTTGTAATGTACCCTTCTCTTAGCGCATATTGGCCCAATGTTCCCTTTACCATTATGTTTGTAACCACTGGGCCCGTTCTATCCAACTGAAATGCAAATGTGCCTTCAGCACCCCATCGGCCCATGGAATCTTGCTCCGAAACTCGAATGGTATAGGCACCATCCGTAGCTCCCAATGCCAGGCTCCATTCCGTCTGACTGCCACCAGGCTGTGGATGGGTTTGATAGGCTGTTTCGGCATTTAACCGAACGCGATAAATTCCATTTCCCCCACCACCGGATGTCCATGTGAATTTTGGATTGTTGGTTACGCCACTAGTTGGTTTTCCGCTGGCGCTGACAACTTTTGGCGCGGCGGCCGGATTCACTTTGATCCGGTAACTGAAAGGCTTGGCCGCTCCGAGAACACCTGCCACTTGATCCTTTTCCCGGACTGTAAGCGTGTGCGTTTGATTGTCGGCGAGTACACTGGCTGGCGTATAAGTCGCCGTGGTCAGTTCAAATTC
>JAYSRH010000041.1:0-5370 GCA_043721115.1 Fibrobacteria bacterium
CGCGAATGGGCACACCGATCCAGTCGCAAACCATCGATCTATTTGGACAGCACGAAAATGGGGGGGAGGGGGTCGTTTTGGTAGAGAGAGTAAAATCATAAAAAATTTGATCAAAAGAAGGAATAGAGACGGCTAACTAAAACATTTTGGACAGTAGTGATTTAACCTTAAAATTCACCTCGGAATACATCAGTTAAATCAGATTGGATAAGTTTAGGCTTAGATTGGCTAAATTCAAGCCAAGCCAGGAAAACCCTGAGTTCTGAGATTATTTTTAAAGCCAAGGCGATGATAGTATAGATTTGACAGCCCCCTGATTCTTGAACCCAGGTCTCATTCAAGGATATCCGTGACGCCATTCGCGTGACTGGTTCGCTACGCCAAGGATCCGCTTTACGATACCCAATACACACCGGACTTGAATCGTAGCACCATCCGGGAAAAACCACATGCTAGTGAAGGGCTTGAATTGCGGGATGGGGTTTTGAGTTGAATGCTGTATCATCTAATTCTTAGTGAGCATCGTTTTTAATAATGAATCTTTGGTTGCCCCATGAGATGTCTGCATAATACGGTTCAGACTTTAGAAGGGTAAGGCTTGGAAGGTACAGAACGCCGTGTGGAGCTGCCGATATATTTGGAAAAACTATTGTGGACCCTAGAGCGGTGCCTTGACTTGAGTAAAAGCGAATGGGCACTTTGGCAACGGAAGGGAGGTGATCATAGACTAACGCAAACCGGTTTTCGGATGACACAAATTTTAATTGACCTGGTTCAGGTTGCAGTTGGGAGCGTCGAGGAAGGCTTGATGTTGTGCAGTTTTTGGGTTGCTGGGCATCAAGGGCATGCGGCGAAATGGAAAGGATCCAATTTTTCAGAGAATCGTTCAGAGGGCAAAACAAATTACGGGAAAAATCTAAATAAGAAATAGTGCTTAATTTCATAAGTGTATTAGGAAGGCTTGCAAGCCTGCTACCACTTACTTTTAAAAACCGTAAATTAGGTAGATTTCCAATTTCATCTGGTAGAGTTGGCCCTATTAGTGTAGCAGAAATATTTATAGTATCCAAGAGCTTTAGATTTTCGATTTCCTTTGGAATAGCAGTTATTCCCGCCGTTGTTAAATCCAATTTACGGAGTCCGTCCAATTTTCCCAATGCAGCGGGAATTGCACCTCCTAGACCTTCGTAATAGATTTTTAGGCGAGTTATCCGTTTTCCATCATTCTCTAGGTGATAAGGAGCAGTCCCAGTTTTAAGGCTGTCGAAAACTTCGCGTGCTGCGAGGGAATCAGAGTGCAAATCACCGGCAAAGGCAGCTTTGTTATTTAGGAATATGGAATAGCCTAAGGTAAGAAGTATGACTATTTTCATTCTAGTACTTGCTCCTTTGGCTAAGAGCAAACATGGGTAATTTGTCTACCGCATTCTATCCAATGAGTAAATCTATTAAACATCCTAATATCACGGCCTTGTGACAGCACCATACAAATTTCTTGGTAAAAGCCCCACCAACCCGTCCCTAGCCGTCCCGGCCTTAATTAAAATAGATTTTGCTAGCATAGCGGATTGGGCCATCCCGTACGTTATACTCTCGGAAGCGACAGGATTTGGAAGCTGAAAGGCTTTCCGGGTTCACAGCGGAAAATGTAGGGCATGGGCGACGCATCAGATAGGTCCAGGCAACAGGCTTTGTATGAAAAATACGCACCTGTCATTTATCGGCGTTGCCTACGATTTCTGCATTCCAAGGAAGAAGCCCAGGACGCTACCAGCGAGGTCTTCTTAAAACTGTTGGAGCATTGGGAATCCGTGGAAAACCGGGAGTCGGCATTGTTCTGGATCCATAGAACCACTACCAATCATTGCATCTCGCTGTGGCGCAGGAAAAAATTCCAAGGGCCGGATAATGAAGAGGGCTGGGAGGACAGTCCCTTGCATGCTGATGATTCCCTGGAAAAAGTTCTAATCCTTCGGGACATATTGCGCAAGCTGATGTTTCCCTGGAACAAAGCTGTGCGGGAAATCATCATGTACACATATTGGGATGGCTACACTCAGGACGAAATCTCCACTTTGACTGGGATGGCTCCATCCACGATTCGGAAATATCTGACCCGATTTCGCCGCCAAGCCCAGCAATGGAAGTTGGAAAAACTGGAGGGAGAACATGTCTATTGATGTTTGTGATCGAGTCCGTGTCGAACGACATTTTCTCGGTGAAATACTCGGCGAAGAAAAACTGGCTCTGAACCTGCATTTGGAATCCTGTCAAAAGTGCCGGGACCTTATGTCCACGCTCGAGAACGAACGTCGCAATTATTTGATCGTTCACCCCTTTCGCGAATTCGCCGCTAAAAAGTTACCTGCCCAATCGCTTGGTAAAAGAAGCCGGTTTTCCGGTTGGCTGCCCATCAGCGTGGGAGCTCTGGCGTGTTTGATGATCTTGCCGGTACTCGAAAAACGACTGGAGCAGTCTCGGGGGATTGCGCCAGGCGTTGTTGGCGAAGCTTTGCCAAAAAATGCGGGTTCTGAATCAGCGCTGGGAGGTGTGCGCAGCAAGGGCAATCCCATTCTTGAGTTTTATTGCAAGCGCGATGGTGTCGTTCATGAGGGCCGGGTTTCGGAGGAATTCCGTGCCGGCGATGAATTGCAATTTGTGTATACAGCGGACAGTGCCGCCTATGTTACCTTAGCGAGTATTGACGCGGGTGGCATTGTGAGCCTCTATCGTGCGGCAGGAGAAAAAATCAAGGTAAGTTTGGAAGCCAAGCCGGGAAATCGGCAGGTATTGCCCTTTGCGGTTACCTTAGATGCTTCCACTGGCTCCGAACTCTTTGTCATGGTGTATAGCGCAAAACCCTTGCTAAGCGATTCTCTGGAATCTTGGTTAAAGCTTGGATACTCTCGGGCGTCCGCGAGCCTTAAAACATTTGGAGATTCCTTGCTTGCGCCCCCGGTGCCGCATGCCAAGGTCAATGCTTTGCTTTTGAAAAAAACCAAGACATGAAAAGATTTTTGATCTTGGCGCTGGCCTTGGTCTTTTGCGCTGGACCGGCGTGGACGCGCAGGTACGCGCTGCTCGTCGGCAACAATTTTGGAGGAGCCGGTGAAGACTCCTTGCGGTACTCGGAAACAGATACGCGCCGCTTTTCCGAAGTGCTCACACACTTGGCTGGATTTGCGAAAGAGGATGTTCGCATCCTCATCAATTGCGACAGCGCGGGACTGGAAAAAAGTCTGGCGGACATGCGTATCAATCGGCGGGGAGGATCCGATGGGGAAGACCTCTTTCTCTTTTATTATTCCGGCCACTCAGAACGGGACGCCCTGCAACTGGGGAAAACCCGTTATCCATTGGAAAAACTACGCGAAAATTTTCAAGCCGTTCCCAGTCAAATCAAGATTGGCATTTTCGATGCTTGCCAGAGTGGAATGATGACGCGTTTCAAAGGTGGGACTGCGACAAAGCCCATTTCCCTGGAAAGCCTCAAGAACGTGCACGGTCAGGTGATTATCGCTTCCAGTGCCATGGACGAGCGTTCGCAAGAATCGGATCAGTTGGAAGGATCCGTTTTCACCCATCACTGGTTGAACGGAATGCGCGGCAGCGCGGATTTGTCTGGGGATCGCAAGGTGACGCTAAACGAAGCATATCAGTACGCGTATCAAATGACCATTGAAACCACATCGCATACGCGATCGGGCATACAACATCCGGCCTATCAATTCCGCATTTACGGCGAAGGCGATATTGTGCTGGCGGATTTGAATCAGGGCAACTCCGGGCTGGTTTTTGGATTTCGGCAGGATGGCAAGTACTTGGTTGTCGATAACGAACGCGGCCACATATTCGCTGATTTTTACAAGGTCCCGGATCGGGAACTGTTCATTTCACTGCCAGAAGGAAACTATCATGTGCTCAAGGTGGAAAGGGATCATTGGCGCGTGGCGGAAGTGGGTATCACTGTCGGCAAGATGTCCAACTTCAACCCCAGTACTCTCAAAGCCCAGGACCAAGTGGTGAATAAGGTCAAAGGCAGTCTCTCGCACGAATATCAAACCAATCCAACTCCTTTACATGCCCCTTATTATATGGGCGCGTCGCGCAAGTGGGGATTAAGTCTTAAAGTGGGGGAGAGCACTGGCCTCATCGGAGTCGCCGTATTGCATAATTTAGAATCCGAGTTGCAAATCCAAATAGGCGCCGGTATTCCCAGTTACTACACCAACATTTTGATCAATGGCACCGAATCTCTAGAGAACTCGGCCTTTATGCTCATGCGCAAATATGTAGGCGTTTATTTTTTTGATGCAGGACTCAACCTGCGCACGACCAGCATTACGGCCCTGGATGGCAGCGAGTCCAATACCAAGACTGGATGGGATCTCGGTATACCCGTTCATTTTGGATTGGAGATCGGACCCCGACGATCCGTTTTTGCAACCTTGTCTATGGGATACCTCTGGATGGTGACTGGAGGCGGACGGCCTGTATTTGCGCATACACCCTCCGGTACCACAAATCTTGCCCATACCACTGATTCCGGATTGAGCTTTGGTTTGGCAATGGGAATGTACCTGTTCTGATGCAAGGATTATTTTGATACAACCTATTCCACAAAATCAAAAACCAGTCGGAAATGGTTGTATCGGAAAGATACTGGCTTTACTGCTTTTAATCTTTACTTCTGTTATTGGTGAAGCAGCAGATTCAGTGGACGCCATTCAAGAATCGAGCCCAGTGGTCGCGCCTAGAGAGTTTGGGCGATTTGGACTGGCTTTGAAAACAGGTGAGGCTGCCGGTGCAATGGGGATTCAGGTCGCTTGGAATTTTACGCGGCACGCCCAACTTAGTGGGGGAGTAGGTGGCGTGGCTGACCTGGACCCCTTTCTCAGCGGAAACCGTGGACGCACTGACAGCTATTTTCTTTTGGCAAAAGGGTACTGGGATCATGTGTATGTGGCTACGGGTTATAGTCTCAAGAGGTCCCGAATCGAAAAGGTGGTCGTAGGCTCATTGTTAAAGGCTACTCGGCCCGAACAGGGAATTCCCTTCCACCTTGGCTATGAATTTGGGCGTCGCAGCGGATTTTTTTATGCGACCTCAATCGGTTATCTTTATGTTTTTGGGGGTGGCCATCGCGACGTAGCGGCAGGTTCGGCCATTCTAAGCAGTACGTCCCGTACGGCCAAGTCCGGCCCGAGTCTGGGAATGTCCGTTGGGTATTATCTCTGGTAAAATGTCGCAAAGGAGTTGATTTTTTGACAGAAAAAAAGCATCTTTACCAGAGATAATACCCAACGGACATTCCCAGACTCGGGCCGGACTTGGCCGTACGGGACGTACTGCTTAGAATGGCCGAACCTG
>JAYSRH010000042.1:0-2146 GCA_043721115.1 Fibrobacteria bacterium
CTCCAACTCCAGGTAGATACGAAACCCACCGCGAACATTTGCCTGAGGCACGAACCCGGGGAAGCGATACGCATCTTCAAGCTTGATTGATTTGGTCATCCCCGAAAAGCACCAAATTTTGATGACCCATAAAATCAATAAATTCCTTGCATACATTGGCCTACAGGACATTTCGGTCGCTATTTCACCCACTCGATCGCCCGAAGAGTAAAAAAAATGAACTAATGCCACCGCTCCCGCGTTTAAGCCTTGAAAGTGAGGTTGAACATGGTGCTTTGGATAGGAAATTTGTTTCTGGTGATTATAGGCTGTGCTTTAGGGTTCTCCATCAGTCTAGATATTTTGGTTGATACCCTAAAAGATGGTCAACCCATATTTACAGCAGCCCACATAATCCTGCTCTTAAGCGGACCAATTGGGAGCACCACTCTTTTTTTGGTTCGCAGTTTCCTTCGCGCCTGGATCAAGGGGTGGCCTATCCAGGATTTGGCCAAAAGGACATACGTCCGATATGATAGCTTTGCATTTTTACCTTTTGGTTTCGCTATTTTCCTGGGAATGGGTTTTCGAATATCCATACCAAATATTTACCTACTCGTCTTCTCTTTCTTTTTTTGCCAGGCAGCATGCTTGCTTTATGGAATTCAAAAATCAGGAAATGGCAAAGCTCTTTTTCAGTCCCATGGCTGGCTAGGTTTTTTGTTTTTGGTTTCGGGAATGGCTGCTTTAATCTATGAAATCATTTGGCAAAGAATGCTCTTTTCTGTCTATGGAATCAATATCGAATCTGTTACCATTATCGTTTCCCTGTTTATGTTCGGATTGGGCATGGGATCCCTTGGGGGAGGCATTTTTTCCCGGCGCTATCCTAATGCCTTGCCTTATTTATTCACAGGCAGTGAATTGGCCATTGGAATTTTTGGTGTGTTTAGCCTCCACTTAATGAATGCCACGGCCAACCGAACTTTTCATTTAGAGATGACGGGGATAACGCTTATCACCTATGCCTTACTTTCCTTGCCAACTTTTTTCATGGGAGCGACTCTACCTATCCTGGTTACCTTTTTGCATAGGCAGAATAAGCATATCGGCAATGCCGTGAGCCTTCTTTATTTTTTTAATACCCTAGGATCAGCCTTAGCCTGTTTTATAACCGTTGACTGCCTCTTCGTCTTTTTTGGGAGACAAGCAACGGTATGGATAGCCGCCGCCTTAAATTTATTTGTCGCTCTTTCCGTACTATGGATGACATTGGGCAAAAAAAATCCTGTCTTCGTTTCTGAAACCAATACTTCCGCTGCGGCTGCACCAACGACGTCAAAAACGGGTTTCCCTTTTTATTTGGTTCTGCTGATTGCCGCCTTTGTTGGACTTTTGTCCTTGAGTCAGGAAATTCTATGGGTTCGAATCATCGGTTATAATGCCCAAGGTGCCCCCCAAGTATTTGGACAAATTTTGGGATGCTTTCTGCTTGGCATTGCTTTAGGATCATGGAAAAGCAAAAAATACTGTCTCTACCGAATCCCGCCTTTTAGGACCCTTGCCACCCTGGTACTTTCCGGTTCCTTGTTGTTTTATGCTGCCTTACCCATCACGGCCAATCTTTCCCTGCTTGGAAAAGGCTTTAGCCTAGTAGCCTCGTATCTATTAGTTGGTATTACGGCTTTTCTCTTCGGGCAAATACTTCCAATCCTTTGTCATCATGGTATAAAGGATGGAAGCCCCGTCGGCATTAGGATTTCTTGGATCTACATCGCCAATATCATCGGATCCACGGGTGGGCCGATGTTTATGGGATTTGTACTACTGGACCGCTATTCCCTTGCCACGAATATTCGACTCGTGATCTGGCTCGGTTTCCTGCTAGCCTTGGGAATCATCTGGCTATCACAGCATAATTATTCCTCTAAATGGCTCTGGACTTTGGGCATAGGCATTTGCACCGTTTTTAGCTTTGTGAATCACCGCCATTTTTTTGAGCATAGCCTGGAGAAGCTGCACTTTGGATCCAAATATTCTCCGGAACGGAATTATAAATTCCTGGTACAAAATCGCAGCGGTATCTTGGCGGTTCGCAGTGAGTCCAGGGGTGATATAATCTTCGGAGGCGGTGCTTATGATGGTCGCTTCAGCATTGACCCCGTAA
>JAYSRH010000043.1:0-5340 GCA_043721115.1 Fibrobacteria bacterium
GTGCCTGCGCTACCGACACGGACGGAAAAGGGCCCCGCATTCAAATCACGGGCTGCCAGAAAAAGGAAACCGATGCAATCGACTTTCCCGATCGGGTGAAGTTGCCTATACCGTATTGTCTGCAGGTTCAGGTGCAAGATTCAACTGGCGGTGTGCTGACTGGTCAGGGGCCAGATGAAGGCACAACGTTGGAAATTCCTGGCATCCTTGAGCCATTTCATCCCCAACCTGGCATCGATGAGCTCTATTACAAAACCTATCAGATTTCCCTCGACAAAAAAACCTTTAGGCCCGGCCAGCATTTGCTCAAAGTTTCGGCCCGGGATGGCTACGGCAATATCAGCGCGCGGCAGATGGTGATGGATTTGACGGCGGATAGTTCATTGCAATCTGTTTCGGCTTACAACCTCCCCAATCCTATGAAACGAAATGGCACCACCTTTTACTTTTCCACCATCTTGCCTACTGAAGATGTAGACTTCGCTGATTTAAGCAATGCCGTGGACAGAGTAGAGTTTGAAATCCGGGTATTTAATCAGTCTGGCAAATTGGTCAAAGTTTTTCAGCACGCTTTAAGCGGTGAAATCCGCTGGGACGGGCATGATGAATGGGGCCAACTTTTGGCCAACGGGGTGTATTTCTACAAAATCACGGCGAGGCAGAGTTTGGCCAGTTTGGCTGGTGCTCGGCCAAGTTACCGTACTCTCAGTTCCAAGCGCAATGTCCTGATTATTTCGCGCTGAAAATAATTTTCGTCCCCTATTTGATTTGTGTCTATATTTTCTGAAAATCATTCCATTGGATTCCATCCCAACCAGAATGTTTTTAATCGGACTTTTAGATGGAATGTCTATAACTCTAACTGTGTCTGCTCCTTGTTTGTTAACATAGCTGGTTTTCCCATCGACTGCAAAGGCGAAGCCATGCGAGTTCACACCTGTAGCCAATTCAGCAACCTTTGTCGCGTCGAGGGTAGAAAAAAGACGACTTTTCCCCGATCAGCATTCGTCACCCACAATTCTCCATCAGGTGCCATGATAGCTATGCCAGGCTTAAAACAAAGGTTGAGAGCATAGGTAAATCAAATCCCCATTGCAAATGCAAGTGAATTGAAATTGCACCCTTTCCCAGCAAAGTCTCTCGAATTCAAGGAAAATTTTCCTTTTTCCCAGTCTAATTCTGCCATGAGTGTTTATGAAAGATCTTTGGTAACCTAAAACAAATATTCATTTTCACCAGATCCAGTGGTTCTTGCTGCCTATTTTGAGTTAAAATTTAAATGTGATTAGCTTCTTGAAAACTGCCCGTTTGGATAAATCCCTACAAACACCGGTATCAGTAAATACGTGATGGGTTCGTGCAACTCTGCTTTCCATCCATAAGGCAAGAAAAACTATTACCCAATGTCCTGTCTATTTCGGAAGTCGAGAGGATTAATTGTGCCACCACTAACTTTAAGCAAAAAACCATTCTCATGACTTTTTATGCTACTGGAAAGCGATTGGAGGGGCTACGCCTCTTTCGTTTAGAAAATATGGATTCACGGTGGATGACGCATAAGTTCATGGGCAAGGGGAAACTTATTCCAACCCTACTCTTACTGTTAATGCCTTGGGTCGGGACCGCTGCCGGGAAAGCCTCCTCGGCCCGGGATGTCTCGGAAATAATTGCGATGAAAAACAGCCTTGATAAAAGCTCTATCTTGGTAAAGGGAGAGATCTCCTACGTGTACACCTGCCCGCCATGTCCAGAGGGGATGGAGTGCAAGCCTTGCGGGGGAGACTTCATCTGCCTCAAAAGCCTGAGCGGCGCTGACCAGCTCATAGTGAATTGTAGCAGTGAAGACACTATTTGCTTCTCGTTAAAGCCCGGACGGAAGATCGCAATCGATATTGTTTACGAGGCGAATTCGCAAGTCGGTGCGATGTCCGGCTGGAATGGCAGATTCGTCTTCAAATCGTTGGCCACGACTGCGATGAATAAATCCCGGTCTTCCCCGGCGGCGTCAAAGAAAAAAGTAAAAGCCTTGCCCCATTCGCAATAAACAACACTTAACACCCTTTTCTTCTCTTTTGCGGGTCCAAAACCGTCGGATCCGTTCCATTACTTGGAAACGAAGCAATTTATAGAGAGGAGGACATTTGATCCTGCTTCCAGATTTTTAAACTTTAAGCGTGTACCTCTTCTCAAAATATTTCAATCCGCAGAATTTTATTTTTGCGGACTGCCTAAAAAATGGAAACCTGGAAATGGGTCCAGACCGATATGCTTTGCAGGTTGTCACCGGCCTCAAGGATACCTACCATCTTACGGTACGCAATTCCATCTGGCCAATCCTCGAACGCCAATCAGCATTGACGCCCCTTAGCACTTCTCAAAATGATTTGCATTCCGATACCTCCCATGTGGAACTCGGCGACGACGGTAGCTTTGCGCTTAAGGCCAGAGGCCATCGCTCCTTTTTGTCATCCCTCCCCGAAGCCTTTTTCGGTGTATCGGGAAAAGCCTGGATGTTTCAATTCCGGCAGCGACCGGACATGCAGTTTTATGGCATGGGAGAGAAAAGCACCCCGTTCGAAAAATCGGATCGCACGCATCGATTCTGGAACACGGATGTTTGGGCCGACCACGGCACTTCAAGGGCAAGGGATCAAGCCTATGATCCCGATTACCTGTCCGTTCCTTATGTCATTATCAAGCGTGGCAATACCTACGCCGGCATCCTAATCGACAACCCCTTTCCCAGTGTGATCTCCATTTCGCCTAAACTCAATATCGCCAATCAGATGATGGCCGTGGAGCATGAACGCCCTTATTTTTTCCTGGGCGGGGAAGATGGCCCACCTTCCCTGTATATTCTTTTTGGCCCCACCCTGGCTGAGCTTACCGAAAAATTGCAGGCCTTGGTTGGCCGACCGCCCTTGCCTCCGCTTTGGTCGCTGGGCCATCAACAATGCCGTTGGGGATATCGGGGGACAGAAGACTTGCATGCCTTGGCCGACCAATTCGACAGGTTGGAATTTCCTAATGATGGGCTTTGGCTCGACATCGATTATATGGATGGGTATCGCTCCTTCACTTTCAATCCGGATTTTTTTACCGAACCGGAAAAAGAAATCGCATCGGTACAGGCACGCGGCTACAAGGTTGTACCCATTCTGGACCCGGGCATCAAGCGCGAATCGGATTATGCCGTCTATACTTCAGGACAAGCAGCCGGAGCGTTCTGCCTCAATCCTGCCGGTACCGAATTCATTGGTGTGGTCTGGCCAGGTTACACCGTATTTCCGGATTTCTCCTTGGAAAAAACCCGATCCTGGTGGGCGGATCTGGTGGCCAAATTTGTTCGCATGGGTCCCGATGGAGTGTGGCTGGATATGAACGATCCTGCCACTGGCCCAGTGGATTGTACAGCCATGCTGTTTCAAAATGGCCGTGAACCGCATGCTGCCTACCACAATCTTTACGCCTCTCTAATGGCCGAAGCCACGCGGCAAGGTCTTCTACTGGCCAGGCCCAATCAGAGGCCATTCCTGATTTCGCGATCTGGATTTACCGGGTCACAGCAGCATACGGCGCATTGGACTGGGGACAACTGGTCCAACTACCATCACCTGCACATGTCCATTGGCAAAACCCTGAACCTGGCTTTATCCGGCATGGCCATCAATGGGCCGGATGTGCCGGGCTTCGGCGGCAATTGTACGGAAGCCTTGTTTATCGATTGGTATAAGGCCGGATTTCTCTTTCCTTTTTTCCGCAACCATAGCGTGCGCACGTCCAAACCCCAAGAGCCATGGACCTTTTCCAAAAATGCCTTGGCTATTTCCCGGCATTATGTGCGGCTCCGATACAAACTGCTGCCGTACCTGTACAATCTTTTCATTCGCCACTGCGATACGGGAGAAGCCATACTGCGGCCCCTTTTTTATGACTTTGCCGATACCCGCCAGCTTCCGCTTGCCCATGTGAATGATCAATTCATGATAGGTCCTTACATCATGCAAGCCCCCTTTACGGTGGAAGGCCAAAGGAAAAGGCAAATTGCTCTGCCTAAGGGCCGCTGGTGGCGCGCAGACAAACCCGGTTGGAGTGTCGGCCCTGCATTAATTCAAACCCAAAAACTTCCGGCCACCACTCCCCTATTTATCCGTGAAGGCGCACTGCTACCGATGCAGAAGGGCATTGCCAAGAACAACCATAAAAACATGGTGGATATTGAGCTGCTGATTTGCCTTTCAGAACATTTTTCAGGTACGGTTCAGTCGGAATATATTTGCGATGATGGCGAGACATTCGCATACTTGAATGGGGCGAGGACGCACTTGCGTTTGGAAGCTTTCGCGCAGGATGGAAAGGTGAAGCTTTCCATCACTGCCCTTAAAGATGGATTTGGGCTGGTCCAGTTCTTACCCGTTACCCTCGTAAAGTTTTCTGAATTTATTCTGGAAGCTCCATCTGGTAGAATAGAATTACAAAGCCAACCGTTTAATTCCGATTCATTCGGAGCGTCGGCAACTTTTTACTCTTGGCGCGCATCACCCAGGAAACGCACCCATTGACCATCCAAATTTTTTAGGGCGTGAACCGGATTTGGATAATCCTCCAGGCGGCTGGCCCGCACTACTTTAAGAAGGGGAGGAATGTTTTTAGCCTCGCCTGCTTGCCCGGAACCTGGTTCCGCTTCGGCCTCGTTAGCAGGCTCATGCTCATGTACTTGCTCTTGTTCTTGTTCTTGTTCTTGCTCCAAGAAGGCTAGAGTATAAATTATTTTACGGCCATCATAGCGTTGGAATTCGTAAATGCCGGGTCGCTTGGGCCTTCCCAATAAATCGAAATATTCACTTTCCTCATCTCCAAAAAAAGAATTATAGGACATAGACAATTATCGCGCTATTCTGAAATTACGGCGAACCACGTTAGACCCCGATATCAATTCAACGAGATAAAATCCTGGCTTGGCTTCCCAAGCGATCTGGTTCAGGCCAGCGACTCCGTCTGTCCTGCTCAATGCAAGGATGACTTTGCCTTTCGGAGAAATAAGCCTAAGCTGGAATGTGCCCGGTGCAGGTAGGATAAACCAGACCAACGCTTTTTGAACACGCGTCAATGCTAGGCGTTTGGAATGGTCATCCAATTTTGGATGCACATCCGTTCCTCCAGCCACATCTGCAGTCCAAACCAAAGAATCCACCAACAGTCCCAGGGAATCGCGTCGCACCACATCAGTCGTGTCGCTAACCCTTACCTTTACCGTATGCCTGCCATCGGTAAGATTGGAAGAAAATGTTTCTCCAATATTTGTAGGTTGCGGAATGCCATCGACGAACCATTGTAGTT
>JAYSRH010000044.1:0-2134 GCA_043721115.1 Fibrobacteria bacterium
TCCACGTGACCTAAAGGAATTTTTGCCCGTCAATCAAAGATCGTATCCCTTGGCTGTACTAAAATCTGGAAAAATGCGCTCTTTTTATAATGAGCATCCCGCTCCCACAGGAGACAGCACCCAGCCTCTCGATACCAGTGGGATTATTCGCGTAGCCCAAAAAGAAGCGCGAATGTTAGTTATTGGCAATGCCCTTTTTGCCACAGACTTTTACGTGGGCTATACCCAAGGCATGACAAATCTCCACATGCTGTTAAATAGTATGGATCAGCTGGCACTGGATCCAGACTTAATCACTATTCGTAGCCGAGAGATTTCGAATTCGCCTATTCAGGATGGAAAGAAATCGCGGAAAATCCCCATCGTATTATTGAACTTGCTCTTTGCACCTGGAATTTTGCTTGTAGCTGGTGTTGTTATCGGAATTCGACGGAAAAACCGGGAGGACGTGGCATGAAAAAAACTTTTATTGTACTCCTAGCCGCTTTGGTGGTTCTGGCCGCGATTCTGATAAAAAAACGTAACGGTGAAAAAAGCATGAGCAGCGAGGCAATGGCCTTCGACAGCAGTCGTATAATCGATGTTATTTCTGTCCGAGTAGCAAAGCGGCCGGACACCTCCACCCTCACTAAAAAAGATGGCCCATGGATTGTCGAACGTGATGGGTTTCCGGTTGATACAGCCAAGGCCAATAAATTCCTAAAAAATATTTTCACTTTGCAATCCCGGGATGTGGTTTCGCATAATCCAGCGCGCTATTCTGAATACGGATTGGATTCGATGGAAGGCAAGCATGTGATATTGCTGGATAGGTCTGGCCATTCCGTGGTCGATGTAATCGTCGGTAAAACTTCCGCCGCGGACTATAGCTCCCTTTATTGGAGGTATGCCGATAAGCAGGACGTTTACCGGAGCCCTGGGAATTTTTCTTGGGAAATCAGTGTAAAAAATGATGAATGGAAAGAAAAGAAGTTGGTGCAAGTGAATTTAAAAGAATTGAAATATTTGGAGACGACTTGGCAGGATACTGCGGGCATCGCTTATCATTACAAGCTAGAAGCGACCAATGACTCGAGTTGGAAAATGCTGGAACCGGCTGACAGTATGCGTGTAAACAAAGCGCCCATTGTGGAAATGGCAACTCGCTTTGGGGATATAGCCATTGATGAATTTACTTCTCCCATGGATACAAATATTGCCAAGGTCAACATGGATAGCCCTATGGTTTGGATAAAGGGAACGCTTAAAAATGGAAAATCCATCGAATTAAAAGCCAGCAAACCATTGGGAGGATATGCGTATACCTTGCACCCCAGCCGGAAGGAATTGGTAAAACTTTCTTCCTGGCGTTTTGACGCCTTCAAGAAGAAGCCAATGGAATTGTTGGTAGCGCCACCTTTACCGGATACCAGCAAAGTTACTGGCGCTGCTGTGAAAGCAGGTTCGGCCGGGCTACCAGTTAAGTAAACTGTCCATTTGGACAGGTGTTGTACCCATGAACTGGTCGGAAAGAATTTGAGCAGTCGACGGTATTTTGGCCAATGCGGCAAGTCCAACTAAAAACTCACTGTGCGGCCGCCTGCTTCTATACTCCGGCTCCTTGCTGGGATGGGCCAGGTACTTATCGATTTCGAAAAAATTAGGTTCAATGAGAATGGATGCCAAGTAGAGTGCGTAATCCCTTGGCATATACAGCGCACAGCCCACAACCTTGCGATCCTGGAAGACCAAATCCGAAATTCCCTTGGGTTCTAAAACAATGCCCAGCGCCTTTTCAACAACATGGCGAATATGGCCGGATCCAGCCTTGAAATAATCATGCAAGCTGAATTCCTTGCGTTTTGAAAATCGAAAGCCAAGGCAAAGGCACCCGGAGGAAAGTAAAACAGCGCCGCCACCGCTACGCCTTTTATAAACGGGAATGGAGCTGTTGAGTACTTCGACTACATTGAGCTCTTTTTCCGGTTCCTGTGAGTTTCCGAGCACTAGCCAGTTGGAATCAGGCGTCCAAATTCTGTAGGGCCGTTCCGTAATGGAAAGTAGGCTTTCGCCGGTAGGGTTCTGCGACGGTTCAACGTCTTCGTAACGGAGGATTTGCAATGCGGCGGAAGGCATGCTTGGTGCCGGATTGCTC
>JAYSRH010000045.1:0-15132 GCA_043721115.1 Fibrobacteria bacterium
GGTAGGGCCTTGCGCTGTACCAATTCCATAAAAGGCAATGCCATCAAGCGATTCTTGTGGTGCTTCTTTTTGGGCCAAGGATCGGGAAAGTACATATGGAAATTTCCCACGCAGGCATCGGGAAGATAATCTCGGAAAAAATAAAAAGCGTCCCCCAACAAAACTCGGGTATGCGCCAATTGCGGCCGCTTGGCCAGCCTTTGTGCGGTCCAATGGGCAATTTCTGGTTCCCATTCCAACCCTAGAAAAGGGACCTGAGGATGCTTTTCGCAGTACTCGACCAAAAAGCCCCCTTTCCCGCAGCCGATTTCAATTTCAATGGGTCCGGGAGTGCCGAAAAAGGATGCAATGTCTATTGGCGTAAACGGTGTTTGGCCATCCGGAGCCAACATGGGCAGACCATCCGATTCTTTACGTATGCGCAGGTGGTAATACCTGTCTACATCCTGTGAAGGCACCAGGTTACGCAGCAATTCATAGGAAGCAAGTCCAGCGGGCAGAGGCATCTCATTCCTTACGTCAGAATAATTGGGGTTAGGCGAAAGGAAAGATGCAAAAGGCTAGGCGGAATTTCATCTTGCTGGTTAAACCTAAGCCATTCAACCCTGACATACCCCTGCTTCTTTCTTAGCTTTTACCAATGGCTTATAGTATCGTCATTGGATTAGAAGTGCATGCGCAGTTGTCTACGCGCACCAAAATGTTCTGTGGTTGTCGAGTGGAGTTCGGGGCGGAGCCGAATACCTTGGTTTGTCCCGTGTGCCTGGGAATGCCCGGCACGTTGCCGGTTCCCAATATCAAAGCTGTGGAATACGCTATTAAAATGGGCTTGGCCTGTGGCTGTCGCATCGATCCCGAGGCCATGTGGACCCGCAAAAATTATTTCTATCCGGATCTTCCCAAAGGGTATCAGATTACCCAGCAAGGCGAAGTGGCCATGTACGACCGGCCAATTTGCACAGAAGGATCGCTGGAAGTGGACATGGACGATGGCTCCCGCAAGTACATCGGACTCAAGCGTATTCATATGGAAGAGGATGCGGGAAAGCTTATCCATGACCTTACTGTCGCGGACTCCCTATTCGATGCCAACCGATGCGGCACCCCTCTCATTGAAATCGTGACTTTGCCGGATTTGCGCTCTCCGCGGGAAGCGTATCTGTACTTGGAAAAATTGAAGCAAATCCTGGAGTATCTGGAAATCTGCGATGCCAATATGGAACGGGGAAATTTGCGTTGCGATGCCAATGTCTCTTTGCGCAAAGATGAGTTTGCGCCTTTAGGCAACCGCGTTGAGCTCAAGAACATGAATTCCTTTCACAATATTGAAAAGGCCCTGGAAGCGGAGATCGAACTACAGACCTTGATGCTGGATAGGGGAGAGACCATTCCGCAGCAGACCAAACGCTGGGATGTTGTCCGGGGCGTGACAGTGGCCACGCGCACTAAAGAAGAAGCGCATGACTATCGCTATTTTCCGGAACCGGACTTGGTACGCATCCATACCTCCAAGGAAACCATCGCCGAAATCCAAAAACATCTTCCCGAACTTCCCGAAGCCCGCCGGCGTCGGTATGCTGAAGTGTACGGGATTCCGGCCTACGATGCCGCGGTATTGACCCAAGAAAAATCAGTGTCAGAATTTTATGAGCGTGTTTGCGCGATTACCAGCGATAAAAAAGCCGCATCCAACTGGGTGATGGGAGATGTGCTGCGCGTCGTGAAAGAAGAGAATATCAAGGTGCAGGCTCTAAAATTCACCGCCGAGCATTTGGGAGAGCTCATCAATTTGATTCAAGACGGAACCATTTCAGGGAAAATCGCCAAAACGGTTTTTGAAGAAATGCTTGCCCATGGAACAGCTCCTGGTCTTTACGTCAAAGAAAAAAACCTGGTCGTCATTAGCGATTCCGGCGCAATTGAAAAAATGGTTCGCGAGGTACTTGAAAAGAATCCCGATTCTGTAGCTTCTTATAAAGCAGGCAAGGTCAAGTTGATGGGATTTTTTGTCGGCCAAGCGATGAAGCTCAGTCAGGGCAAGGCCAGTCCCGATCAGGTGAATGGGATTTTGAAAAAACTATTGGATGGCTAGTTCATGAGGGCCATGAGGTCGAGGCTTCTAATTTTCCCTGCTCTGCTTGTATTACACGTTCTCGGTTTTAGTGATGGTTTGGATTCGAATAAACGACCGACCATTAACTCCCCGGTCGGTGTGGATGCCCTTTTAAAAACAGGGAATATAGCCGAAGGCCGCATGTCTGATTCAGGAAAGACGACCGTGACACCGCCTAAAGCCAGAACTGATTCGCTAACCATTGTTAAACACGGCTACCAGCACCGGCAGCAAATCATTACAGGCAGCGTGGTTATGGCCTGCCTAGCCCTGATAATGGTCACCATGAATAACTATAATCCACGCTAATATTGAGGTTTTTTCGACTGGAAAACATTGAATATCCCTCTATTTTATGTATCTTAAGGGCAGCAAGTTCGCTGTGTTCTTGCTCGATAACCCGGAATTAAACGCTTTTCGTTGCTTCGTGTTATTGGTAATGGCTATACTTGCCGCTGAAGCTTACCGATTCAATTTATTTCCCCTTCGCAGTGTGGGCTGGCAAGTGGGAAGCAGAGTCAGGCTTGGCCACTTTGGCTGTGCCAAATTTTCATAGAAATATTGCCTTTGGATCCCATTTTATGATGAGTGCCATAAACGACAACCAACCCAGGGATCTTGAATGCAGGATAGGAATCCTTCCGAAATGTTGACCGACAATAATCAGGACGAAGAGGCTCTCGATCCCGACATGGAAAATGGGATGGACGATGAGGACATGGATGAAGAGGATGACGATGAGGACATGGATCAGGAGGATGATGATGTTGCCGAGGCGAATAGTGGCAACCATTCCGATCAAGCATTCGATCCCAATAATAATTCCAGGAATCTGAACCAAGTCTCGCACGAAAGCAACGACAGTCTCCGCCGCCGACGCAAACGCGCCAAAGTGTCCAAAATCAGTGGCCGGAACCATAAAGACAAAAAGAAACGACGCGGCGACAAAGACGATTCGGGATTCGATTATTCCAGTGACTTCGACCCTCGGTCGGAAACAGAAGAGTACTCCGGCTATATTCAAATGGTTGAAGGAACAGGCTATGCCCTAATGCGTTCCGAGCGCGCCAGTTTTATTTCCCAAGAAGGCGACATTTTGCTGCCGAGGGAAATGGTTCAGCGCTTTGGTCTACGTTCTGGACATAAGATTCATGGTTTAGTACGGATGAAGAAAAATCGTCGCCAAAAAATTGTCACCACACTTCTGGAGATTCAAGATCAATCCTTGGATAACTGGCGCCCAGCACCCATGTTCCATACGTTGACCAGTGTCAATCCCTTTGAGTTTTACCGCCTTTCCTCTCCCGGCGATGCGGATAAAAGCATGGTCTTGTTGGAACTGTTGACGCCAATAGGCAAGGGCCAGCGCGGCCTTATTGTAGCGCCACCGCGCACCGGTAAAACCATATTGATGGAAAAAATTGCGAACGGGATTGCACACAATCATCCAGAAGTAGACATCATTGTACTGCTAATCGACGAACGTCCTGAAGAGGTGACGCATCTCATTCGCCGAGTTAAAGGAAAGGTCTATGCGTCCTGTCTTGACAAGCCCATTGAGGAACATATCGCTTTGACCGAAATGGTTATCGATATTGCCCAACGCAAGGTGGAAGCGGGGCGGGATGTGGTCATTCTACTCGACTCGATTACCCGCATGTCGCGGGCCTATAACAATCAGTTGAAATCCTCCGGACGCACGCTTTCCGGCGGTGTGGACGCCAAGGCGCTTCAAGAGCCGAAAAAGTTTTTTGGAGCGGCGCGCAAACTCGAAGAGGGTGGTAGCCTAACCATCATTGCCACCACCTTGGTGCAAACCGGTTCCCAGATGGATGAAGTTATTTTTCAAGAATTCAAGGGAACGGGTAACATGGAGCTTGTCCTCAATAGGCGGCTTGCGGAAAAACGCATCTATCCGGCAATCGATATTGCCATGTCCGGCACGCGTCGGGAAGAGCTGATTTTACCGGCGGAATATTTCAAAGCGGCCACCAAATTCCGTCGTTACTTGTCCAATATGACGGAGGCCAACCAAATGCCGGCTGCCATTCAAGCTTTGGAAAAATACCGAACCACCCAAGATTTCGTACAGGCGTTCGCATAATGAAAATTCTGATTTCCGGTACCCCTGATTTTAAATTCCGGGCCAAAGCTGGCAATGGCTACACGTTTGACATGGGTGCCTCAAAATCCATCGGCGGGGACGAAAGTGGCTTTCGGCCAATGGAAGTCGTATTGGCAGCGCTTGCCGGTTGTTCTGGAATTGATGTGGTGAACATACTCAAGAAGTCACGCGTCCCGTTTACCTCCGTGGATATTGAAGTGGAGGGTGAAAGGGTGGATGGCGCAATTCCTGCGCCATTTGTCAAAATCCATTTAAAGTTTAACATCCATGGTTCTGGAATTGATAGGCCAAAAGCGGAAAAAGCAGTAGCAATGAGCTTGGAAAAGTATTGTTCCGTATCGGCGTCTTTGGATCCAAATATATCAGTTACTTCGTCCACTCACCTAGACGATTGAAGCTGGCAGCAATTTAGACCAAATACTCCGCGACCAGCCATTCTCGACTGCCGTCCGTGTGCGACACCTGTAAATGACCTTGTTGGTTTACCGAAACAGGTTTCACTAAAGGTTGACCGGCCCTGTCTCGCATGCGGTGCCAGCGGTTCCAATCCACTTTGGCCTGCCAATCCAACAAAATAGTTTCCGCCGAAAAGGTTGAATCGATAAAATTGGTTTCGGTTAGTTGAGTACCGGGTATTTGTAAAACAGCCTTAATACGTCGATAGATACCTTCTATGCAGGGCCCCGCTGCTTCCGGAGACATGCCTGCATCCACCAAGCAGGCACTGGGTGCTCCACCATCATTAATAGTCGGACTGGAGACAATGTTGATCCCAATTCCCACCATAAAAAAATCTTTGTGGGACTCAATCAAAATGCCGGCCACCTTGTTGCCTTTATAAAACAAATCATTTGGCCATTTCAAAGCTAGGTTTGGGCGATTATGCGACGAAATATGACCCGCCGTTTCTTCCCATACGTGCAGTCCCATTTCCAACGGCAACAGTGCCAGCCTTTGGGCCGGTAGGTACCGTTTATGAATGCCGACCGTCATGTGGATATTTCCCTTACAACTGGTCCAAAACCGTCCTCTCGTGCCTTTCCCACGGGTTTGCACCAATGCGGTAACCAGCAGAAAGTCTTGTGAACTGGCAATGTTTTTGGCTTCCTCCATGGTGGAATCAACAGACTCCAGTCTAATTTCCGTGGTATTCATGCCATTAAATGTAGTTAGCCGGGACGGCTTGCCCTCCACCTCTCAAAAGCCTATAATCAATTCTATGCTGGGTCTAATTACCATTTTTGCGTTAGGGTTAACATTGACGCCGGCGCCTGGACCATCTGACTTGCTTCCTAATGAAGAGGGATTTCTCGGGGTATTGGGGACTCATTCTGCTAAACCCCTCAAACCTGGTGCATTAATTTTAGGGGGTGCCGATCGAGTCTTAATGGGCCTCTCCATCGTTAATGGCGGAAAATCAGTTTTACCAGGTCAAAACTTCAAACTGGAAGATTGCCTTGTAAACTCAGAAAATAATTTTCTCAGTTTGGGTTTAGGCTATGGGTTTGATGTCGCGTTGGAAATTCCCATGTATTATGAGTATACACCGGGATTTCCGGACCACACAGAAATACTGGATGCAGGAGATATTGCCTTCTTAATAAAGTCAAAATTGCCCATGAATGTCCGGTTTACTTCTTTGGCAATCCTTACCGAGTTAAGCGCTCCGACCTCCTCAAGCCGAGGTGTACTGCCAAAAAAGGTCGGCTATATTCCAGCCAACGATCTTTTTCCAAACGAAAGTGTGCATCCTATGGGTCTTAATGTACCGAGGCTGGGAGCGGGAGGAGCCATAACCGTGGACTTATCTGAATTGACGGATGGCAATGAAGCGCTCTTACACTTGAATATCCTGGCCAATCGATCTTTAGCCTCATCAAAAGAAGATCCCTTGGGTACCATGCGAATCGCTTTGGCGGCAGAAATAGCTCCTACACGAAGCTTCAGGTTAGAGGCAGAACTTCGGCATGAGACTCTTCTAGCCCAAGTCACGGAGCTTTTTCATCCCCGGGCGCAAACTGTGACGCTTAGCCTGGGCCTGGGAATGGCGGTGGGTCGCAGTTTTTCCCTGCAAGGCGGCATTGTAATGGCACCTCCTGCTTGGAACTCATTGGAGACCATTACCGTTGTTTCCCCCTCGGGCGAAGGCCGACTCCAATACCGCATTTACCCTACCGCTTCAGTGTTCTTAGGGATGGCATGGCAAGGCTTTCCCATGCGCCGAGATACGGACAGAGATGGTGTTCCTGATAGCAAGGACAATTGTCCTACGATTCCTGAAGATCAAGATGGCTTTCAAGACACCGATGGTTGCCCAGACGGGGACAATGATGGTGATGGAATCCCGGACGAATTGGATCAATGCCCATATGCCACAGAAGATTTCGATGGATTTGAAGATCGGGATGGCTGTCCCGATGTAGACAACGATCGTGATGGTATTTTAGAGGGCCGAGACGCCTGTCCCAATGATGCAGAGGATAAGGACGGGTTCCAGGATTCAGATGGCTGTCCGGAACTCGATAATGACCAGGACGGAATTACGGATCTTCAGGATAAATGCCCAATGCAACCTGAAAATAAAAATGGTATCGACGATGCAGATGGTTGCCCTGAGCAAGATACAGATGGAGATGGAATCCAAGACATGCTGGACAAGTGTCCCAATGAAAAGGAAATCATTAATTTTTACCAAGATGAAGATGGCTGCCCGGACGAACGCCCTGAGGCAATTCGTGATGGTGTTTTACAGGGAATTGATTTTATGCCTGGAACGGCAGACCTGCTAGCAACATCGGATACCATCCTGGTACATTTGGCTTTTAAACTTAAAGCCTTTCTCGGGACGGAAATTGAAATTCAGGCCCATTTAGATGATCGTGCCGGACCACGGGCTAAAGAGCTCACAGAAGCCAGGGCGGAAGCCGTGGCCGATGCCCTCAATAAGCTAGGTATTGATTTACGCCGCATGAAACGAACTGGCTACGGATATTCCCGTCCTCTCGTACCGAATCGAACCGCCAAGGGCCGAGCCGCGAATCGTCGCATTGAGATTAAACGTCTAAATTGAAGTTTAAAACCCACATCATACTGTATCCTTGAAAATCATGACTCAGCTGGGTATGATATATCTATACCTATGATAAAGCGAAGCCTGACACTGATTCTACTTCTCACGATTATGCTGGCCGCCTGTGCCGGATCAAAGCGCGAAGACGATGGCACCCGAGTCAAGCCGGAAAAGGCGCGATTGATTGAAATATTGACCCTTTTTGTCGAAGCGGTGCAAGAAGATCGCTTTGATAAAGCCTTCAATTTCCTCACTCCTGAGGAGCAAAGTAAAATGACGGAGGGGAGTGGAAAAATGTCACTGGCAACTTGCCGAAGGCTAAAAGCCATGCGCCTCAGCACCATAGCCCAAAAAATGGGTGTGCACCTTGAGAATGATAAATTGTCGGGTCTGTATCAATGGTTACCCAATCTTGAGGCAACACCTGCTCCGGTTCCGGTTGCGCAGGATCTACCACTACTTCAATAATGAGCCACGCGGAGAAGCTAGAAACAATGCAAATTCCTGTTCAAAGTTGGGAGTAAAAACACCAGTTCGCAGGGCCATAAAGATTTCAGTTTTGGACCAAAAGCGGGTTTCATCGATTTCCACTGGATCGTGTCGAATCGGTCCCGCATAGACAAACAAAAAAGTCTGGATATTTTCGGATTCCACATTATTTCTGATTTTGGATGGATAAAGGTATTCTAATTGGTCGATCACTAGACCTAATTCCTCTTCCGATTCGCGTATAGCCGCTTCAACATAACTTTGTCCAAAGCCTACATGACCACCAACCGAGGTATCCCATTTGCCGGGTTGCGTATCCTTGAGCATCGAACGTTTTTGCAGGAGGAGCAAGCCGCCTTGGTTAAGGACCAGAACGTGTACAGAACGGTGTATTAATAAGGGATTTCCGTGTACCAACCGGCGATTTACAGGCCCAATCACCTCGTCGTCATCCGTGACTTGAATCAATAATTCATCCAACGAATCCATTCGACCCATTCGCCCTTTTCAGAATAATTCTTCGATTAAATACCTACTCCGAATTTCATAACATAATACCGGTCTTCCAACTGTCCAGTATAATATCCATCTTCTTCCGCCCAAGTAGCAAATTCATAATGGAAGATGGTAAATAAGTTTCCGCCCAAACCGGCGGTAGGATAGCCACCTTTCATGCCAACCGAAAGACGGCCTTTCAAAACCCAAGGGATCAGGGTTTGCTCCCATTCCGCTCCCATATTGAGTTTAGACAATGGCTTGTAGTTTCGATCGTTGTTCAGAAGATCTTCGTAGTCCAAAGCGAAGTTGATTTTCCGTTTCCAGCGGCCATTGTTTTCCAAAAGCATGGGCGCACAGGCCACGCCGACTGTCATTAAAGGTGTAACTGATTTATGATTGAGACTCATAAAAAGATTCTGTACCGCAGCGCCAAAGCGGATGCTCGGTGTCTGTTGCCAAAGTACACCTGCGTCAACGGCATGCCCAATACTGCCAATATCGGAAAATTCCTTCAGCTTTTGATCCACACTGTCTTGTACTGTTTTCTGGATATTTTTTCGACCATTATCACTGGATAAATCCGTCAATGCCAACTGGAAACTACCCATTTCCGCCCGTTTGGCCATTCTATAACCCAATCCAACAGAAAGCCGATCATCAAAATAACTGGTGGCGGCAGCAATCTGACCTACAATGTCCAGTTGAAGAAACTGGATGCCCGCCTGCGGGAGTAAGACACCGACATCAGCATATGGCGCCATTTGAGCATCTGCCCAGTAGGCCATGCCAAAATTATGAAATGCCAACTCACCGCCGTGCAATACGGCTACCTTAATGGGCCGGCGATCGAATCTGGAAAGGTCAGATACCAGGGAAGAATCATTTTGAAGTGCATTCATATCAGAAAAACTGGTTTGATGATCCTGATAAAACTTGAGGCCATCCAATGCCTCGCTAAGAGGCACAGCAGTTCCGAGAAAATCCATATGCATGTCGAACTTATCCAACGGATAACGGGACAATTCCGGACGTAAATTCTTACTTCCCAACCGGCCCATCAAATTGAGTCCAGCAGGGTTATAATGCATAGCATCTTTATCATCCGCCACAGCCACGAATGCATTTCCCATCGATAAGGGACGCAAGGTTCGATGTTCCGGACCGGATCGTCCCCACGCGACAGTCGAAAAAGTTGAAAGTGCTAGGGCGAGCAGGATTGATTTCGAGTTGTGCTTGTTCATATGCTTTTTCCTATCCACCTAATCAATAGTTGTTCCAGCATCCACCGATATTCTTTTTTGCCGCGTCTAAGTTGGTTTTATAAAATCCGTTCAACTCAAGCGTAGAACGTATGGCGAGCGAATCGGCTTGGGTCGCAAGCCGCGTGGCTTTGTCCGTGTACTTGTCACCCTTAAGGAAGGAAGACTTGGCAACATAGCCGAGAATAAAACTGGAATTCAGGTTTTCATCCGGATCCGATTTCAAGAAGGGATCATTGGTTTTTCCGTTGTGATCGTTATCGACCAAATCGTCGGCTATGATACGGGCGTCTTCATCCGTGAAGCCATCTCCATCATTGTCTTTCCCGTCCATTATTTCTTCATCAATGCAACCATCTCCATCATTGTCCTTCCCGTCACCGAATTGGTAAAACGTTACGGCATTTCCGAGACTGGTTATGACACTGTCCATGTTCTGAGAAACTTTTTCTGTCAGGCCGGCGTTAGCGGAACCTGTATCGCTGCCTGCCGCTTGTCCGGTAAAGGCTGGACCGAGCAATTCCAAAACTTTACTGGCAGAACCGAGACCACTCGAGACGTTTTGAATCAGGGAGTTCAACTGGCGTTGGCTGGCAGTATCATCCTTTAGTTTGCCGGCGATGCTATCCAGGTTGTCTACTTTGAAACCTCCAGCACCACCCATACTGAAGTTCAAGCTTTTAAGAAGGTCATCCTTGGAATTGATGATATCATCGCCGTTCAAATCTCGAAGATGGGTGAGTGCATAAATGAGTTCGATAAATCCAAAATCAGCGACGACCTTATCGTATCCCATTTTCAAGTCTGATAGCGGAAACTGTGATTTTTTATAATAACCCTTGGCTCCGGCCAGTTCCGCCTTGGCCCAATACGCTTGCATGGCACGAATGCGGACGGCATGCATAGGGTCCTTGACTGCCGCAAGGCTGGAGGAATCTTTGGTGTAATAGTACCAGCGTGTAAGGGTATCTCGCAAAGTCAAAATGCCCAAAGCTTGCCGTGCTCTTGAAGTGGCTTGCAAGTAGCGGGTGATAACGGCATCTTCCGCCCCGATAAAAGGCACTCCGGTTCCAGCCTGAGCGGTGCTCACTTCCGTCAACAAAGTTGAGGCATTTACATTGTATTTGCGCATGGCTGACTTGGCATAGCCATAGTAAGCCATTGAATTGGTGCTGTCCTGCTCAATAGCCTTGCCAAAGGACGTCATGGCGGCGCTGTAGTTTTGGGCTCGGAAAAAATTTTCACCGTCCGTCAACTGTGCATCCACGCTGGTTCCGGCATCGCCTTCACCGCTGGGATTGAACACATTACATGCGGCCAAAACAAGGCCCAGGCCGATAGAGCAGATTTTAAAAGGTTTGAGAGTTCGAGGCATTTTGCTCTCCCAGTAAGTTTTGATAGATTCTAAAGGTGGGTTCCGCAAAAGGTCAACTTAATTTTGGAGAAGGTTTAGAATCGCCTGGTAAAACCAGCGAACCAGCTGGAAAGCCTATGGCTACAGGGGTATCCAACATTTCCCAAAAAACTACAGCCGATGGCCCAATATTCAATTTTTCCGCGCCGGAGGTGCAAGCTTGCGAAACGGGCTTGCAACAAGCTGTTACAAATCTCAAAGCAATGCTTGAAGTTTTTGCAGCAGGGTGTCGGAACGAAGTTGGGTACAAAGCACTCGTTGCCGGTTTGGAGCAGACCATGCCCATCTTGTATCGTCATTATGACGCTTTTGTCCAGGCGGTACTGGCTACAGGTAACGAAAAGGTTACCTGCGGGCGGACTTGTTCTCATTGCTGCTCCCACTATGTATCCAGCGTCGAGCCTTTCGAGCTTATTTTTCTACATGGCCGTATACGGGAACATGCAGGTTATCCCGGGCACATCATCTCCCTACATCGACGCGTAACTGATTTCAAAGCATTGCGACTTGGCAGCGAAAATGCCTCTGGTTCGGCCGGTGATGAAGACAAAGCGCTGTATCGGTACTATCTGCGGGGCCAGGCCTGTCCTTTTCTCAGCACAGAAGGCGCCTGTGGCATTTATGAGAATAGACCGATGAGCTGCCGGATGTTTTACAGCATGTCCCATCCTTCGCTGTGTAAAGGCAAAGCCGTGGTCTCGCCCGGCAACCGTAATTTTTTAATTGAATTACCGGAGGAGATTGAAGCCGACCTGGCCAGGGCCGGAGCCTTATTCGCCGACTTGGATTTACCGGAAAGCTTGTTTGAAGGCTTGCTGAGTGTGAATGAGGCCTTCGGTCAATTCGACGGACAGCCTTGATTCAAACTGGCTTTCCTTACTATAACTATGCGGTTGGCGGGACTTTGGCCCATTTGGCCAGCAAGTCAAGACTCCAAGAGTCAAAAGTCCCGTCCAAAATTCTATTGCGGCAATGGGTCATCAATTCCTGATAGAAATACAAGCTATGGATTGTGGCCAATTCCATCGCCAGAATTTCCCCTGCCACGAATAAATGTCTGAGGTAGGCTCGCGAAAAGTTTTTGCAGGTATAACAGCCGCAGTTTTTATCAATGGGCGTATCCAGCTCTTCAGCGTGTCGGGCAGCCTTATAGTGGAATGGGCCATTCCAACTAAATACCGTACCATTCCGGGCATTGCGGGTTGGCATCACGCAGTCAAACATGTCCACGCCCAGTCGGATCAGATTCACCAGATTTTCTGGTGTTCCCACACCCATTACGTAGCGCGGTTTTTCCGCAGGCATGCGCGTGGTGCAATAGTCAGCGACTGCATACATGAGTTCCGCAGGCTCACCTACGCTAAGGCCACCTAAGGCCAGCCCATCCAAATCCAAGTTGACGAGATGTTCCAGTGCGCGACCTCGCACCTCCAAATGCATGCCTCCCTGCACTATACCGAAAAAATGCTGCGGGTAGCCATGCAGTGGGGGATTGCTACTCAACCAGACCAGGGCCCTTTCCGTCCAGCGTTGTGTCAACCCAAGGGATTTTTCAGCTTCTGCCAGTGTGGCAGGATACGGGGTGCATTCATCGAATGCCATGATGATATCGGCGCCAATCTGACGTTGGGCCAGCATCACCGATTCAGGAGTGAAGAGATGTTTGGAACCGTCGATATGGGAACGGAATTCCACTCCGGCTTCAGTAATTTTTCGTAAAGTCTCCAGGCTCCACACCTGGAATCCACCGGAATCCGTTAACAGTGCCCCGTCCCAAGCGCTAAAACGGTGCAGCCCTCCCGCTTTTTCGATAAGCGCACAGCCGGGACGCAAGTAAAGGTGATAGGTGTTTCCAAGAATAATCCGAGCGCCAAGTTCTTTCAAATTACGTGGACTGATAGCCTTGACCGCTCCAGCCGTGCCAACAGGCATAAACACGGGCGTGGGAATATCGCCGTGTGCGGTATGCAAGACCCCGGCTCTGGCCCTGGAAGTGCCTTTAGATTGAATTTCGAAGAAGGATGACATGGCAGTTTTTAACCGCCACAAAGTTGCTTTCCATCCCTCTAAGCGTCAAGTATCCCTTGGCGGAATTGAGGCATTCAGGTTTGATAGAGAAACTCGAAGGCTTCGCCCAGTTTTCGGATAAAATGAAATTCCACGCCTGCAATCTGAACCTTGCCCCGCAATGGCATCGGCAAAACCACGGATTTAAATCCAAGTCGGGTGGCCTCTTTGATCCTGGCTTCAATATGTGGCACGGCTCGTAATTCCCCGTTTAATCCAAGTTCACCCAGCGCCAGCGTGTTCGGCAAACATTTTTTGCCCAAATGGTTGGATGCGACAGCTCCGGCAATGGCCAAATCCATAGCCGGCTCTTCGATTCTGAAGCCACCGGCCAAACTCACAAAAATATCCTGAGGTCCAATATTGATCCCGGCAAATTTTTCCAACAAAGCCAGAATAATTGTCAGTCTTTTGGAATCCAGACCCATGCTTACCCGCTGGGGCATGGAAAAATTGCTGCGCGAAACCAACGCCTGGACTTCAACCAAAATGGGCCTGGTGCCTTCTATGGTGCAAGACACCACCGATCCTGGATCCCGCTCTCCGCGATTGTGGACAAAAACTTGGGACGGGTTCTCGACCTGATTGAGGCCCGTCGAGCTCATTTCAAAAACCCCGATTTCATTGGTGGCCCCAAAACGATTTTTAACAGCTCTCAAAATCCTATACGCGTTTTGACGATCGCCCTCGAAATAAACCACCGTATCCACCATGTGTTCAATCATACGTGGACCCGCCAGTACACCTTCTTTGGTCACATGGCCTACAATAAAAATAGCCGTGCCAGTCGATTTGGCATGCACCATCAAAGCCAGGGTGCATTCTCGGAGCTGGGTCATGGAACCCGGCGACCCGGGCAAATCTGTTTTATAAATCGTCTGAATGGAATCGATCACCAGCACATCCGGTTTGCTCACTTGGCATTGCTTGAAAATGGCATCCAAACTGGTTTCCGAAAGCACCAACATATCCGGTGAAGGGGTATTCAGTCTTTCGGCACGCATTTTAAGCTGGGTGAGCGATTCCTCGCCCGTTACATACAGCACCGACACTTCCGCTGCAGATAAAATGGTGGCCATCTGCAAAAGCAACGTCGATTTCCCAATTCCCGGATCTCCGCCAATGAGAACCAGGGAACCGGGGACAATACCGCCCCCTAAAACCCGGTCCAATTCGTTGATGCCGGTATGCAGCCTATCTTCCGCACGACCCACCACTTGACTGAGTCGCTGGGCTTCACCGGTCGCGCCTAATCCCCGTTTTTGACTTTCCTCTTCACTGCCAAGGCCGGAAACTTCCACCAAACTGTCCCAGGTGCCACAGGACAGGCACTTGCCACTCCACTTGGAGGTTGTGTCTCCACATTCACGGCAGCCGTATAGGGTACCGGATTTGGTTTTCGACTTGAGTATCGCCATCGCTTTAATTTAGCATTATTCAATCCAAAATAGCTGCACATAAATGCACTATTTTACGTGAATCCAGTCAGTCGGCTTCGGCGAGGAGTTTTCGCTGGCCCTTAATAAATTGCTGCACATATGGATTACTGGTAGCGCGGGTTTCTTCCGGGGTGCCGACAAAAATAATGCGGCCATCGAGAAGCATGGCGATGCGATCCGCGATCTTATATGCCGAAACCATGTCATGGGTCACAACGATATTTGTAGCCCCCAGTTTCGCTTGCATATCCATAATGAGATCGTTGATAACATCGGATGTTATCGGATCGAGACCGGTGGTTGGTTCGTCATACAGGAGAATTTCAGGATTGAGGGCAATCGCTCGAGCCAACCCGAGTCTTTTTTTCATGCCGCCGGAAAGCTCGCTGGGCATCTTGAATCGAAATTCCGGATTGAGATTGATCATGTGTAAAGTTTCAGCCACGATTCGATCCAAATCCGTTTCAGTGAGTTTTGGATTATGTTCCCGCACAGCAAATTTGATATTCTCGCCCACGTTCATGGAATCAAATAGAGCAGCGCCTTGAAAAAGCATACCCATGCGTTTGCGAATGGTCTGCACGTCCACTTTTTTGGGACTGCTGATGACTTTGCCCTCCACCACCACTTCACCGCCATCCGGCTGCAATAGTCCGAT